>NZ_JACCSO010000581.1 GCF_013812955.1 Nannocystis sp.
GCCGCAACCTGCCGGCGCCGCGCAGCAGATCGGCCTTCACGCTCGCGGAGCGCGACCTGATCCCCGAGGGCATCACCTGCGACCCGGCCACCGGGACCTTCTTCGTCGGCAGCATGTACCGGCGCAAGATCGTGGCGATCGACCGCGACGGCGAGGTTCGTGATCTGGTGGCCCCCGCGGCCGACGATCTCTACAGCCCGCTCGGCATGCGCTTCGATGCGCGTCGCGGCACGCTGTGGGTCGCGAGCGCGGCGCTGCCGACGATGCAGGGCTTCGACGCCGCGAGCCACGGCGGCCGCTCGGCGCTGCACGAGATCGACGTCACCACCGGCCGCACGCGCAACCGCTATCCGCGCGACGACCTGCGCCCGCACCTGCTCAACGACCTCGTGCTCGGTCCACGCGGCGAGGTCTACGTCAGCGACAGCGCGACCGGCGAGCTGCTGGTTCTCGAGCCCGGACCGGAGGCGATGTTCGAGGCGCTGATACCCCCGGGCGAGCTGCACTACCCCAACGGTGTGGCCCTCTCCGACGACGCGCAGACCGTGTTCGTCGCCGACTTCGTGCGCGGCTTGACAGCGGTTCGCGTGGCGGACCGCGAGCGGACGACGCTCGGGCACCCGCGCGGCGTGAGCACCCACGGCCTCGACGGGCTGTACTTCCATCGCGGCGCGCTGATCGGCGTCGACAACGGCGCGGGCGCGGGCCGCATCGTGCGCCTCGATCTCGCCCCGACGCACGACCGCATCCTCCGCGCCGAGGTGCTCGAGGCCGGGCACCCGGCCTTCGAGATCCCGACCACCGGCACCGTGATGGGCGACGATCTGTACTACATCGCCAACAGCCAGCTGCGCAGCTTCGAGGGCGGCAAGATCTTCCCGCTCGATCGCCTGCGGCCGGTCCAGATCCTGCGACTGCCGCTCACCCGCTGAAGCGACACGCCGGCGTTGCGCTGCATGAGCGCGCTCGATATCGTGCGCGTGTGACCACCCGAGCCAAGCGACCTGCCACGAAGCGCACGAAGAGGCCGACAGCCAAAGCAACCGCGAAGGCGGGCGCGAGAGAGGTCGTGAAGACGATCGCCCGCACGATCGAGGAGCCGACCGCGAAAAAAGCGGCGAAGAAGAAGACCGCGAAGAAAACGACGGCGAAGAAGACCGCGAGCGCGAAGAAGCCGGCGGCGAAGAAGACCGCGAAGGCGACGACCGCGAGCGCGAAGAAAACGACGGCGAAGAAGACCGCGAAGAAAGCGGCGGCGAAGAAGACGACCACCAAGAAGGTCCCGAAGACCAGCCCGCTCAAGACCACGCCGATCGCCGAGTTCGTGCTCGACCGGCTCTCGGGCTGGCAGGCCGAGGCTGTCGAGGCCCTGTGCGCGCTGGTGCTGAGCGAGGCGCCGGAGGCGACGCAGGCGATCAAGTGGTCTCAGCCGGTATTCGAGCTCGGGGGTCCCTTCGCGTTTATCCGGCTCGCGGCCAAGCACGTCACCTTCGGGTTCTGGCGCGGCGCGGACCTGAAGGACCCACGCGGCGTGCTCGAGGGTGAAGGGGACAGGATGAAGCACATCAAGCTGCGCAGCGCGACCCTCGACGAGCCGCTGCTGCGAGGCTTCATCCGCCAGGCCATCAAGCTCAACGCCACGCGCGGCGACCCGACGAGGCGCTAGGCGTTCACCCGCGCTACCCTGCCGCCGCGATGCCCGTGTTCCTGCTGCCTGACGACTTGCCGGTGTTCCCGGACCCGCGGCAGGCCGAGCCGGAGGGTCTGCTCGCGCTCGGTGGTGGCCTCGAGCCCGCGCGGCTGCTGCTGGCTTATTCGCGGGGCATCTTCCCGTGGAGCAGCGAGGGTGAGCCGCTGATGTGGTTCTCCCCCTCGCCGCGCATGGTGTTGCGCCTGCCCGGGGACCTGCACGTCGGCCGCAGCCTGCGCAAGCAGCTGCGGCGCCGGCCGCTGCGCATCACCCTCGACCTCGAGTTCGCCGCCGTGATGGCCGCGTGCGCCGAGCCCCGCGACGGTCAGGAGCAGACCTGGATCACCGCCGGCATCGTCGCCTCCTTCACCGCGCTGCACCGCCTCGGCGTCGCGCACAGCGTCGAGGTCTGGGACGGAGAGACCATGGTCGGCGGCCTCTACGGTCTGGCGATCGGCGGCGCCTTCTTCGGCGAGAGCATGTTCAGCCGCGAGTCCGGCGCCTCGAAGCAGGGCTTCATCGCGCTCGCGCGGCAGCTGATCCGCTGGGACTATCGCCTGATCGACTGTCAGATGACGACCGGCCACCTCGGCGGCCTCGGCGGTCAGGAGCTCGAGCGCGAGGCCTTCCTCGCGGCCCTCGACGAGGCCGTGCGCGCCCCCGGTCGCCTCGGCCCGTGGCGCTTCGACGCCGCCCCCACGGCGTCCGAGGCAGATGACACGGACGCAGCGAGCACCGCGCTCACGCCCACAGCTTGAGCCCGCCGAGCAGGCCGGCGACGTTGTCGACCACGCGCACGTTCTCGGGCAGCTCCGCCGGGTCGAGCAGCCGCGCGTTGCCGCCGCCGATGTAGAGCACGCGATAGTTGAACACCGGGGCCAGCGCCGCGATCACCTGCAGCACGCGACGGCGCCAGCGCTTGTTGCCGACCCGCGCGCGCGCCGGCTCGCCGACGCGGTCCTCGTAGGTGCGGCGGCCGCGGAAGATGTGATGGCCCATCTCGATGTTGGGCACGTAGTGGCCGCTGGTATACAGCGCGAAGCCCATACCGGTCCCGAGGGTCAGCACCAGCTCGACGCCGGTCCCCTCGATCACCGCGAGGCCCTGCACGCCCGCGTCGTTGGCCACGCGCACGGGCTTGCCGGTGCGCTCGGTCAGGCGCGCGGCCAGCGGGAAGCCCTGCCACGCCGGGTCGAGGTTCGGCGCGGTGCGGGTGACGCCGTCGACGACCACGCCGGGGAAGCCGACCGCCACCCGATCGAATTCACCGAGGCCCGCGAGCGGCTCCTCCATGGCCGCGAGCACCGCCTCGGGCGTCGCGGGTCGCGGCGTCAGCACCCGGAGCCGTTCGCCGCGCGGCTGTCCCGCGGCGTCGAGCACGATCGCCTTGATACCGGTGCCGCCGATGTCGATGCAGAGCGTTTGCATGAGGCCGACAAGCTAACACGGCGGACCCGGCGCGTGGTGCTCCTCAACGGCGCTCGCCCTGTTGCAGCAGCAGCTTGGCGACCAGCCCGGTCCAGCCGGTCTGATGGCTCGCTCCGAGGCCGCGTCCGGTGTCGCCGTCGAAGTACTCGTGGAACAGCAGGTGGTCCTTCCACCGCGGGTCGTTCGCGTTCGCGTCGTCGCCGGCGAAGGGGCGACGGCCGCGCTCGTCGGGCGTGAACAGGCCGATCAGGCGCCGCGACAGCTCGTCCGCGATCTCCTTCAACGACAGGTACACGCCCGAGCCGGTCGGGCACTCGACGCGGAAGTCGTCGCTGTAATAGTGGTGGAACTTCTGCAGCGACTCGATCAGCAGGAAGTTGATCGGGAACCAGATCGGCCCGCGCCAGTTCGAGTTGCCGCCGAACAGGCCGGTCTGCGACTCGGCCGGCTCGTAGCCGACGCGCAGGCGCGCGCCGCCGAGCTCGAGCTCGTAGGGGTGCCGCTGGTGGTGCTTGCTCAGCGAGCGGACCCCGAAGTCGGACAGGAACTCCGCGGGGTCGAGCATGCGCCGCAGCAGCCGCTTCATCCGGCTGCCGCGGACCAGGGCCAGCAGGCGGCGCTCGCCGGCGCCGGGCTCTTGCCAGCGCGACACCAGGGCCGCGAGGTCGGGCCGGTAATTCAGGAACCACTCGAGCCGCGCCGCGAAGCCGGGCAGGCGGGCCAGCAGGTCGGGCTCGACGGTCTCGACGGCGAGCAGCGGGATCAGGCCGACCAGCGAGCGCAGCTTGAGGCGCTGGTAGCCGCCCTCCGGCAGGTGCAGCACGTCATAAAAAAACTCGTCCTCGGGGTCCCACAGGCCGATGCCGCCGCCGCCGAGGTTGTTCATCGCGTCGGCGATCGCCAGGAAGTGCTCGAAGAATTTGCTGGCGATGTTCTCGTAGACCGGGTTGTCGCGCGCGAGCTCGAGGGCGATCTGCATCATGTTGAGCGAGAACATCGCCATCCAGCTGGTCGCGTCGCTCTGCTCGAGCTTGCCGCCGCGCGGGACCGCGGCGCTGCGGTCGAACACGCCGATGTTGTCGAGGCCGAGGAAGCCGCCCTGGAAGATGTTGTTGCCCTCCGAGTCCTTGCGGTTGACCCACCAGGTGAAGTGCAGCAGCAGCTTGTGGAACAGCGTCTCGAGGAAGGCCCGGTCGCCGACCCCGCGGCTGCGCTGCTCGATCTTGTACACGCGCCAGGTCGCCCACGCGTACACCGGCGGGTTCACGTCGTTGAAGTTCCACTCGTAGGCCGGCACCGCGCCGTTCGGGTGCAGGTACCACTCGCGCACCAGCAGGTCGAGCTGCGACTTGGCGAAGTCGAGGTCGACCAGCGCCAGCGGGATGCAGTGAAACGCGAGGTCCCAGGCCGCGTACCACGGGTACTCCCACTTGTCCGGCATCGACATGACGCGCTCGTTGTAGAGATGGCGCCAGTCGTGGTTACGCTGCTTTCGTCGCGAGTTCGGCGGCGGCGGCTGAGCCGGATCGCCGTCGATCCAGTCGCGCACGATGTAGTGATAAAATTGCTTGTTCCACAGCATGCCGGCGAGCGCCTGCCGCATCACCCGCTGCTCCTCGATCCCGAGCGCGCCCGGATGCAGCGGCGCGTAGAACTCGTCGGCCTCGCGGCGGCGCAGGGCCAGCAGCGCGTCGAAGTCGAGCTCCTCCGGCAGCACCGCGCGCCCGCCGTCGCCGTCGGGCACCGCCACGCCCTCGCCCGCGCGCCACTCGCTGCATCGCACCAGGCGCAGGTTCAGCACCTGCGTCGCGCCCGGCGCGAGCATCAAGCTGTAGTGCGCCGCCGCCTTGGTGCCCGTCTGCCCGGGGTCGACCGCGCCGCGCTCCCCCTCGACGAGGTAGCGATGAAACGCATCCTTCACGTACGGGCTCTGGTTCTGCGCCCCCCACAGCCGCGCGTTGTTGCTCTCGTTGCGCGTGAACAGCAGCTCGTCGGCCTCGTGGCAGCACAGCAGGAACTCGCCGAGCTGGGCGTGGTCGGCCTGCACGCAGGGCAGCACCCGCTCGTCGCTGTTGCCGAGCCCGCGCATCACCGCCGACAGCGCGGGCCTCGCCTCGTCGCGGCCCCACGACCAGGTGTTGCGAAACCACAGCGTCGGCAGCACGTGCAGCGGCGCGACCTCGGGCCCGTGGTTGGTGATGGTGATGCGCATCACCAGATCATCGGGCGTATGCTTGGCGTACTCGACGTCGACGTCGAAGTAGCGGTCGCCCGCGAAGATGCCGGTGTCCGCGAGCTCGAGCTCGGGCTCGTGCCGCCCGCGCGCGGCCGCGGCCGCCACCAATGCGTCATACGGGTATTCCCGCTGGGGGTACCTGTACAGCATGCGCATGTAGCTGTGGGTCGGCGTGCTGTCGAGGTACCAGTAACACTCCTTGACATCCTCGCCATGGTTGCCCTGGGGCCCGGTGACGCCGAACAGCCGCTCCTTGAGGATCGGGTCGCGGCCGTTCCACAGCGCGAGCGCGAGGCACAGGTGCTGGCGGTCGTCGCTGATGCCCGCGAGCCCGTCCTCGTTCCAGCGGTACACCCGCGAGCGCGCGTGCTCGTGCGGGAAGTAGGCCCAGGCGTCGCCGTCGGCGCTGTAGTCCTCGCGCACCGTCGCCCACGCGCGCTCGCTGAGATACGGTCCGAACTGGTCCCAGCGCCGAGCCCCGCGCCGCAGCTCTTCCAGCCTGATCCGTTCCGGGTCCATCACCATCCTTGGTATCACAATTGCTGCTAGAGTCCGGGCCCCTCATGTCGACCACGCAGCCATCCCCGAAGGCTTCCAATGATGCGCGCAAGGACCCGGCCCAGGTCGTCATCTTCGGTGCCAGCGGCGACCTCACGCTGCACAAGCTGATGCCCGCGCTGGCCAGCCTCGCCGGCAAGGACCGCCCGAGCAGCGGCTTCTCGGTGATCGGCGTGTCGCGCTCCCCCAAGTCCGACGAGGACTACCGCCGCGAGGTCGGCGAGCGCATGCCCCCCGAGCTCAAGGACGCGTTCGCCCGCCTCGCGCCGCGGGTGTTCTTCGTGCAGGCGGACGTCGAGGACGCGGCCGACGTGGCGGCCCTCGCCGCGCGGCTCGACGAGCTGCCAGGGGGGCGGAGCGCCGGCCGACTCTACTACCTCAGCCTCAAGCCCGACCTGTTCGCGCCGGCCACCGCCGCCCTCAAGCACGCGGGCCTGCTCGAGCAGGCGGAGGGCGGCGCGCCGTTTCGCCGCGTGATCGTCGAGAAGCCCTTCGGTCGCGACCTCGAGTCGGCGCAGGCCCTGAACCACGCGCTGCACAGCTCGCTGCGCGAGGACCAGCTCTATCGCATCGACCACTACCTCGGCAAGGAGACGGTCCAGAACCTGCTCGGCTTTCGCTTCCACAACGCGATCTTCGAGCCGATCTGGAACCGCCACCACGTCGAGCACATCCAGATCACCGTCGCCGAACAGCTCGGCATGGAGAACGGCCGCGCCGGCTACTACGACACCACCGGGGCCGCCCGCGACATGCTGCAAAACCACATGCTGCAGGTGCTCGCGCTGGTCGCCATGGAGCCGCCGACCTCGCTCGACGCCTGGGCCCTGCGCAGCCAGAAGGTCAACCTGCTGCGCTCCCTGCACGTGCCCGGCCCCGAGCTGGCGCTGCGCAACTCGCTGCGCGCGCGCTACACCGCCGGCGAGAGCGACGGCGAGCCGGTCCCCGGATACCTCGAGGAGAAGGGCGTGCCCGCCGACTCGAGCACCGAGACCTTCGTGGCGATCCGCGCCGAGATCGACAGCTGGCGGTGGGCCGGCGTCCCGATCCTGCTGCGCCACGGCAAGCGCATGCCGCAGAAGTTCACCGAGGTCCGGGTCCAGTTCCGGGTCCCGCCGCTGCAGCTGTTCAACCGCCCCGACGGCCTCACCGACGACGAGTTCCGCGAGAAGCTGCGCGAGGGCAGCCTGTGCCAGATCCGCCCCAACGTGCTGACCCTCGGCATCCAGCCGCGCGAGACCATCCAGCTGTCCTTCGGCGTGAAGACTCCGGGCGTGGCGATGGTCATGTCACCCGCCGAGCTCGCCTTCGACTACCGCGACCACTTCGGCCAGACCAGCGCGCCCGCCTACGAGCGCCTGCTGCTCGACGCCCTCCAGGGCGACGCGACCCTGTTCGTGCACGCCGAGGAGATCGAGGCCAGCTGGCGCTTCATCGACGCCTTCCGCCGCGCCTGGGACCGCCCCGAGGCCCCGCCGCTCGCCGAGTACCCGGCCGGCACCTGGGGGCCCGACGGCGCCGACGAGCTGTTCCACGGCTGCGAGGGCGGCTGGTCGAGAGGACAGGGCTGATGGGACATGTCCGTAAGTTCATGTCCTCCAGGACAGCCACGCAGCGGGCCGCGGCCGGGCTGCTGCGCGCGCTGATCGCCGCCGACCAGCGCTCGGGTCGCGCCCGCCTGGCGATCCCCGGCGGCTCGGCGCTGCAGGTGATGACCGCGGCGCTGCCGGCC
>NZ_JACCSO010000640.1 GCF_013812955.1 Nannocystis sp.
CCGTGTCATCGATCGGCCGATGCAGCTGCGCCGGGTTCGACGGTCGCTCGGCCGTCATGGGCCGCGGAGGCACGGGCGGGCTCGTAGCCGTGGAGATCGGCGGCTCGCAGCGTGGCGCGTCGGGGAAGTCCCGGGCGACCCTCGCGGCGAGCTCGTCGAGGCGCTGCTGCGGACCCGCGACCTCGCCCGCTTCGCCCAGCGCGAGCCGGAGCGATCCCACGTGGGCGCGCTGCAATTCCCAGGCGTCGCACAGGTCGACGCGCCGGCCCGACTGCTTGTAACGCTCGAGGTGCACGCTGCGCAGGGAGCTGAGCACCAGGTCTCGCCCCGTGCGATGCACGACCGGGTACGGCATCGCCGCATAGGCCTGCTGCAGCTCGGCGATCGCCAGTTCGTGGTCATGGGCGAGGAACGCCGCGATCCCCCTGGCGTTGTGCAATTGAGCGGCGGGTGTCAGCGCCGACGCGGGATCCTCTGGATCTCGCGCGGACACCGGCGCGGCGGCGAGCACGAGCGCGAGCGTCGTGCGCAGGATGATGTGGGGACGGGTCATGAACGGCCTCCCTGAATGGTGTGATGAAAGACCTCGCGCGCGGGTCCGGGTGCGAGGCGTGAACCGAGCAGGGCGGCCTCGAAGCACGCCGTCGCCAGGGTCACGTCACGCAGCTGTATACGGGCTCGCGTGACCGCTCCGCTGGCCTCGACGGCGAGCTCGACCGGTAGCTCGATCGGGTCGTCGCTGCCGTAGTTCAGCCGGCATGCGGCGAGCGCGGGGCTCGCGTCGAGCGCGCGCCGCCGCGCGGCGTTTCGCTGCCGGTGACCGCCGCGTGCCGGCTGCTCCGGTGCCTCCGGCGGCTCTGTGCGCGGCTCGGGGTTCTTTTGAGCTGGTCCCGGGGACAGGTACGGAATCACCGGCGCGTCGAGGTCGTGGTCGTGGTCGAGGTCGAGGTCGTGGTCCGAGTCGCTGCCGAGTGTGATCGCCACAGGAGGAGCCGGCCTTGGGATCGCAAGCCAGGTGAGCACGACACCGAGACCCAGCCCGAGCAAAAACACATGCAGCCGCCGTCGCGGCGGCGAGGACGACGAATGCGCCGCTGCGGCTTGCAGCGCCTCGGCGAACGCGAGCATCGTCTGCGGCCGGTCGTTGGGGTTCTTGCGCAGCGCGGACTCGATGACGGCCGCGATCGCTGGCGGAACCTCGGCGCCCGCGGCCGCCGCGGCGAGCCTGGTCGGCGCGTTGTAGATGTGCCTGGCGAGCAGCGCGAGGGGCTGGCCGCGGGCGTCGTGAAAGGGCAGCCGGCCGGCGAGCACGCGGTAGAGCGTGATCGCCAGCGAGTAGATGTCGGAGCGGCGGTCCACCGGGTCGCCCGCGGCCTGCTCGGGTGAGGCGTAGCCGGGCGTGCAGAGCATGCGGCCGACCTCGGTGGTCGGCGGGCTGTCGACGGTCCGCAGCGCGCGGTCCGGTTTGACCAGACCGAGGTCGATCACGATCGCCGTCGCAGGGTGACCCGCCGGGCGGGTGACGAGGATGTTGCCGGTCTTGATGTCGCGGTGAACGTAGCCCTGCTCGTGCACGGCATGCAGGGCCGCGAGCGCGGGTAACAGCAGCGCGAGCGCCTCCCGCCAGGGCAAACGCTGGCCCCGATATTCGCGGAGGTATTGCTCGAGGTTCGGGCCGTCGAGCAGCTCCATCACGATGTAGGCGGTGCTGTCGAGCTTGCCGGTGCCGAACACCCGCACCAGGTTCGAATGACGGACCTGCGCGGCGGCCTGGGCCTCCTGGACCATGCGGGCGCGCAGCTCGTCGGAGGCCATGCGCGGCTTGAGCAGCTTGATGACGACGTCGACCCCGAGCTCCTCGTCGGTGGCCCGAAAGGACATCGGCCATGCCACCGCCACCGATCTGCTCCCGGACCGTATAGCGCCCGGCGATCACGCGGCCGATGAAGTCGTACTCGATCGCCTCGTCCGTCTGCGGGTCGAAGTCGCCGACGGTGAGGAGCTTGAGGTGGGTGCGCTCGCCGGAGCTGGACATCGATGGACCTCCCGGGCGCCACGTGCGAACCCGCGCATCGACTCTAGGGGCGTCCGGGAGCCCTGTCCAGGCCGCTTTGCGCGGCCTCGTGCAACCCGCCTGGTGATCTCACGGGGCTGGTCTCGAGCTCGATGGACGAGTGGATCGCTGGGCCACGCCAACGATGTTCCCGGCGAGGTCGAGGGTCGCTACGCACACGAACAGCGGCGACCCGCTCGAGATCCCGATCCGCCGATCGAGCGGCGTGACGCGCTCAAGCGCCGCGAACAAGCGAGCCGGCTGTCCCGAGAGACAGCCGGCTCTGCTCGCCAGGTCAGCGCTGGTTCGCCGAGCTAGCCGCCGACTTTTTCGAGCTCGGCGCGCAGCTTCTGGCCGAGCTTGCGGTCGGTCATGGTGATGAAGGCGACCATGCCGGCGAGCTTGCTGAGGGTATCGCCCTCCTTGAGCGGTATGCCCTTGCCGAGGTTGTGCAGGGCGGCGCGGACCTCTCGCTTGAGCTCACGCGGGACCCGCGGGGCGCCCTCGCCGTTGACGATCAGCCCGGTGATGCGCTGGCGAGCGCCGGAGCGGGACACGCGGGTCTTGTCGGGGTGGACCGCGAAGCCCTCGCCGGCCGTGATCGCGCTGATGCAGCCGAGCAGCTTGCCGAGGCCCGGCTTGCCCTTGTGGCCGTTCGGGAGGCTGAAGGTCAGGTCGTCGGCGTAGCGGGTGTAACGCCAGCCGAGCTTGTGCGCCGCGCCCTGCAGGCGCCGGTCGAGGCGCATGCACAGGGTGTTGGTCAGGCCCGGACTTGTCGGTGCGCCCTGCGGCAGGCAGCGCGGTCCGAGGGCGAGGTAGAACTTCTTGCCCTCGACCTCGCTGACCTGGCGCGGGGCCTCGGTGCACAGCAGCGCGAGCAACGTGGCGATCTGCTCGCGATAGCCGGCCTTGCGGAACACGCCCTTGACGCGCGGCAGGGTGACCGTCGGGAAGAAGTCCTTGAGGTCGACCTTGAGCACGATCTCGGCGTTGGTGTGCACGGCCGCGTTGCTGGCGATCGAGCGCCCGTGCAGGAAGCCGTGGGCGGCGCCGTGCACCGGCAAGCGCTCGACGACCTCGCGCAGCACCCAGCGCTGGGCCGCCTTGAGCCGCCGGTGCGGGGCCCAGATCGCCCGCGGCGTGCCGTCGCGCTTGGGGATCGTGAAGCGGTAGTAGTTCAGCCTGGTCGCGGCGTCGCGGTGGTACGCCAGCACCCGCAGGTCGGCGATGCTGACCCCGAGCGCCTCGGCCAGCTGCTTCGGCTTGTCCAGCCTCGGCAGCTCGTTCTCCGCCTGACGCTCCTCGGCGTCCGGCAGGTCCCACTTGTCGTGGTCGAGGTCGTCGTTCCAGAACACGCCCTCGCCGAGGTGCACCAGGTGCGAGGCCTTGTAGGCCTGCCACGCCTCGCGGGCCAGGCGGCGGCGCTCGGCGGCCTCCTCCTTGAGCGTCTTTTTATAACGCTCGAGGTCCGCCTTGCTCATGTTGTCGGTCGGCTTGCGCTCGATGAGGAAGCCCTTCTCCTTGAGCTGGGCCTGGATGTACTTGTCGCGGCCGCCGGCCTGCTCGATGCTGCGCCAGAGGTCGAGGAGCCGGGTGTAGTCGATGCGGAAAGTCGTCGCCATGTCTTACCCCGCGGTGCCGTCCAGATAGCCACGCGCCTCGAGCTCATCGACGCGTTCGAAGTAGGCCGCCCGCGCTTCGGCGACCGAGTTGAAGACCAGGCTCTGCACGCGCAGCCCCTGGCCACGCGGACCCCAGCGCAGCTTGAGGCGCTGGCGGTCGAGCGAGATCTGACAGACCTCCTCGGCCTCGCCGTCGCGGCGGGCGTAGGTGCGGGTCTCGACGATGATGGTGCCGCGGGCCTGGCCGCGGGCCTGACGGCGGCGCTCCTCTTCCTGCGCCTGGGCGACGCGCAGGGCGATCAGGTGGGCGCAGGGGCCCTCCTTGAGCTTGTGCTTGCGATAGAAGGTGCAGGTGCACTCGGCCGACTTGACCCGGCCGTCGTCGTCGAGCACCAGCTGCGGCCGATACTCGCGGCGGTCGGACTCGCTGGTGACCTTGCCGGTGACCTCGATGCCGGTGCCGTAGATGCGGTTCTCGCTGGCGATCTTGACCGCGCCGCGGCCGACCAGGTCGTGGGCGATGCGCTCGCGCACGCTGCGGTACTGCAGGCGACCGAGGTCCACCGGGGCGTCGGTCAGCGGGCGCAGGCGATACACGTCGCGCGCGAGGTCGTACATCACCTGTCCGTTCTGACAGGCGATCTGCAGCGCGGCGTGGACCTCCTTCGCCGGCTTCTTGGTCGCGGCGGCCAGCGCCGCGGCGGAGCCGACCCAGACCTCGCCGAGCTGCTTGAGCACCGCGGCGTAGGTGGCCTTGAGCTCGTCGTGGCGCTCGCGCGGCAGCAGCTGGTCGAAGCCGACCGACTGCGACCAGTTGGCGCTGGTGAAGCCGGACAGGCCGAGGGTCAGCGTGATCGGGCCGGCGCGCAGCACATAGAAGCTCGGCAGGCCGCTGCCGAGCAGGTGGATGTCGACGGTCTCGACGAAGGGCAGCAGGCGGCGCAGCAGGCTCAGGCGGCGGCGCCCCCAGATGCGGATCAGCGCCGGACTGCGGCCCTTGTAGGGGCCGGCGCCGCTCTCGAGCACGATCTCCCAGGGCTCGAGCACGAGGCGCGGGGGCTGGCCGGGGACCAGCTCGATGCGGACGCCGCGGCCGCCCTTCTTGAGGTCGGCGTGCAGCCGCAGCTGGCGCAGCAGGTTGTAGAGGTCGATCGCGGCGATGGTGACGACGGTGGTCGGCAGGGTCGCCGCTGCTTGCACCTGCAAGAACCCGCGCAGCCAGGCGTCGGGGACCTGGATGGTCTTCTCGATCACCGGCGGCTTGCCCTCGGTGGTGATCGCCACCGCCTCCCGGCCGATCGTCAGGCGCGTCGGCCGATAGCTGCGCATGCGCTGCACGCCGTCGAACAGGCCCTTGCTGTAGTCGATGTTGGTGGTGCCGTAGGTAGGAGTGCCGGCGAGCTCGAAGGCCGACCAGTCGACGCCGAGCTGCGCGTAGGCGCCCTCGTCCTTCGAGAACACCTCGAAGAGCAGGCGGTCGGGGTGCACCGTCACGATCGGGTCGAGCACCAGCCAGGCGCCGGGGTCGTTGCGCGCGAGCCACTCGAAGTAGGCCTGCTGCGCCTGCCAGGCGCTCTGGCCGGCCATCGACTTGCGCAGCCGCATGTACGCGAGGTACGCGGTCTTGTCGCGCGGCACGTAGCGGAAGTCGGAGCTGACGACCTCGTAGAGGCAGGACAGCGCCTCGCGCAGGGTGAGCGGGTCCTTGATGCGCGCGTCGGCCTGGACCGGCGCGCGATGGGTGTTGGCGAACAGCGCCAGCTTGCCGTCGTGGTCGCCGCTGACCATTTGACTGGCGCCGGCGTAGGTCAGCGTGATCGGTGTGCGCGGGTCGGAGAGCTGCTCCTCCGGCTTGGTCGACTCTTGCTCGGGCTTTTCGGTCTCTTCGCTCACGGTTGGACCTCCCAGCGGCTGTGCCGCGCGCGCGGATTGAGACGCTCGGCGGAGATCCGCTTCGCGCGCCGCAGGGCCCGCCATGCGGCCTTGCGCAGCTCCTCGTCCTCGGCCTCGTCGGCGCCGACCCTGCGCAGCTCGGCCATCGCGGCCGCGTCGGCGACCGTGCCGAGCGCCTCGACCAGGCCGATGCGGGCCGTCTCGTGCTTCGTGGCCTTCAGCGCGGCGATGAGGCCGGCGCTGTCGGCCAGGGCGACCAGGTGCGCGAGCACGGTGCCCTGGCGGTGGGTATCACCCGCCGCCGGACGCAAGGCGGGGGCCGCCTCGGGTCCGACCACCAGGCGCGCGAGGCTGGCCCCGTCGTCGAGCACGTGCGGGATCAGCTTGGCGGGTTGTTTGTCGAGCGCGGCCAGACCGGCGGCGACGATGCTGCGCAGCTCGGCGTCATGGCTGTCCTTGAGGACAGCCAACAACGCGGCGCTGCCGGCCTTGCCGCCCGCACCATCGGCGAGGCTCAGGGCGGCCTGGCGACGCAGGGGTCGGCCGCGGGCCGTCAGCGCGGCGCCATCGACGAGGGTCAAGGCCGCGACCAGCTCGTCGGCGGCGACCTCGAGGCGACCGCAGGCCCACAGGGCGCTGCGATAGGCCGGCTGGACCTCGTCGATGCGATTGGGCTTGCCGTCGACCAGGCGGGTGTGCTCGGCGAGCCAGGCCTCACGCGCGGCGGCGGTGACCTCGGTGAGGCGTTTGCCGTGGACCTTGGCGACCCCGGGTCCGGCGCGGCCGACGATCTCCGCGGCGACCGCGGCGACGCTCGCATGCGGCGAGCCGAGCTGGCCCGCGGCCTCGGCGACCGGCAGCGGCGTGCGGGTGAGCAGCACCTGCACGATCGCCGCGCGGTACTCGTTGCGACGCACCCGCGGCAGCAGCTCGAGCAGGCGCGCAGGCTCGCCCTTCTTGCGCAGGCGCTCGAGCGTGTCCTTCTCCAGGTTCGGCTGTTGCGCCTGCAAGAACACGTAGTCGGGCTCGAGCGAGTCGCCGCCGCTGAGCTTGCGCAGGCTGTGGGCCAGCGCGCTGGCGACCCCGCTGTAGCTCTCCTCGCGCAGGCGCGCGGAGATCAGCTCGCGGGTGTGGGGATCGGCGTCGAACTCGAGCAGGCGGGCGACCGTCTGCCGCACGACCCAGTTGTCGTCGCCGGCGCGGCCGCGGATGATGTGCCAGGCCTCGCGGGTGCCGAAGTGACGCAGGCCGACCAGGGCCCGCTGCGCCGCCGTACCGGTCCCTGCGGCCAGCTTGGCGAGGATCCCGAAGATCTTGTCGCTCTGGCCGGGCTGCTGCTCCGCGGCCTTGCCCATGTGACCGAGCGCCTCGGCGGCCTCGTCCTGGAGCGCGTGCCCGTCCTCGTTGACGAAGCGCAGCAGCGTGTCGAGGGCACGGATGTCCGCGAGCTGGCCGAGCGCCTTGACCGCCCGCTTGCGCAGGTTCAGGTCCGGCATCAGGTCGACGCTGGTCAGCAGCACGCCGACACCCTCGCCGCGACCGGCGAGCGCGAGGCCCTCGGCGGCGAGGAAGGCGAGCTCGGGGTCGACAGACTTGAGCGAGGCGAGCAGTGGTTCGGGCGGACCGCCGCGCTTGCGCAGGCGCCAGCCGATCGCCTCGGTCGCCTTGCGGGCGATCTCCGGTTTTGGATAGGTCAGCAGCGGCGCCAGGGCTTCGCCCGGCTCCTTGCTGCGAGCCCAGCGCAGCGGCAGGGCGATCGCCTGCAGCTGACGGTCATCGCTCAGGCGGCGCGCGGCCTCGGCGATCTGCACGAGCACGGCGTCGTTGCGGGGGTGCTGCTTCTGCTCCCAGTCGGTGCTGGGGCCCGCCGCGGGGCTGCCGGGGCTGCGCTCGACGCGGACGGCGCGCACGGCCACCTTGCGGGCCGGCTGGTCGTCGTCGTCGTCGTCGTCGTCGTCGTCGTCGTCGTCGTCGTCGTCGTCGTCGTCGTCGTCGTCGTCGTCGTCGT
>NZ_JACCSO010000354.1 GCF_013812955.1 Nannocystis sp.
ACCGCGCTCAACGGCCTCGAGGACGCGGTGAAGTACCTCGTCGAATACCAGTATGAGTGCACCGAGCAGCTCACCAGCCGCCTGCTGCCGATCTTCGTGCTCGGCCCGGTGCTCGAGCAGTTCCCGATCGCCTCCGTCAAGGACCTGGCGGCGCGCCAGCAGATGGGCGCGGAGGGGCTGGCGCGCCTGGCCTCGCGGCAAAACTACGACGGCGGCTTTCGCTTCTGGGACACCCCGGATCGCAGCTGGCCGTACCTCTCGGCGTGGACCACCTTCGCCCTGCTCGAGGGCAAGAAGGCCGGCTTCAAGGTCGACGAGCAGGTGGTCGCCCGGGCGCTCAACTACCTCGAGAACTTCGTGCAGAACGGCGAGGCGACGTCGTGGGGTCGCTACTACGATCACGCGAGCCGGGCCTTCTCGTTGTGGCTGCTGAGCCGCGAGAAGCGCGGCGAGCAGCTCTTCGATCTCGTGTACGCCAAGCGCAACGAGATCCCGCTGTACTCGCGGGCGCTGCTGATGTCCGCCGCCCACGCCTATGGGCGCGAGGCCCCGCGTGAGGCGCTGCTGAAGGACTTCCGCGCGCGCGTGACCGAGACCGCCCGCACCGCGCACTTCGCCGAGCGCACCAGCGAGGCCGACGCCGATGGTCTGCAGCTGCTGATGCACTCCGACGTGCAGACCGACGCGGTCGCGCTGATGTCGCTCCTCGAGATCGCGCCCGAGGATCCGCTGCTGCCCAAGGTGATCGCCGGGATCATGGACGACCGCGATCCGCAGGCCGGCGGCCGCTGGGGTACCACCCACGCCAACGCCTGGGCGCTGCTCGCGGCGAGCCGCTACTTCACCGTCGTCGAGAAGCAGGTCCCCGACTACGTCGCCCGCATCTGGCTCGACCAGAGCTTCGCCGGCGAGCAGACCTTCAAGGGCCGCAGCATGGCCGTCACCGAGCAGCACGTGCCGATGGCCCGCCTGCTCGCCGACCCCCCGAAGGAGGTCCTGCTCGCCAAGGAGGGCCCCGGCAAGCTCTACTACCGCCTCGGCCTGCGCTACGCCCCCGCCGATCTGGCGGTCAAGGCCGAGCAGCAGGGCTTCACGGTCTCACGCAGCTACGAGGCGCTGGCCCAGGGCGGCGACAAGGCCGATCCGAGCAGCGTGCGCCGCAATCCCGACGGCAGCTACGAGGTCAAGGCCGGGTCGCTGGTCCGGGTCAACCTGACCCTCGTGGCCCGCGACCGCGCCAACTTCGTGGTCCTCGACGACCCGCTGCCCGCCGGCTTCGAGGGGCAAAACGCCCGCTTCAGCACGACCCTGCAGGATGTCAGCGGCGGCGTGGTCGATCAGAGCGTCGACCTCGGCGGCGACAGCTGGTCGGAGAAGGGCTGGTGGTTCTGGCGCCCGTGGTGGAGCTTCAGCCACACCGAGATGCGCGACGATCGCTTGCTGCTGTTCGCCAACCATCTGCCGGCCGGCGTCTACACGTACAGCTACACGGCCCGCGCGACCACCCTCGGCGAGTTCCAGCTGCCGCCGGTGCACGCCGAGGCGATGTACATGCCCGAGCTGTTCGGCCACAGCGCGAGCACCACGGTCCGCGTCGTCGAGTGATGCGGCGAGTCGCTGCGCCGATGAGCCACTGACTCAGTGACGCATCGGCGCATCGGCTCATCGGCTCATCATCGCGGCGGTCGTCCGGAGCCCGGACGGCCGCGTCGCGCTCTCAGCAGCCGCCGCTCTTGAAGATCGACACGCCCACGGAGTTCGCCTTGCAGGCGTTGGCGTAGGTCGCCTTGTTGCAGCCGCACACCGGCTTGAACAGCCCGGAGCACAGCGTCGGACGGGCCTTGCAGGTGCCCCCGCCGCCGCAGTCGCCGGTCGCCTTCGCGCAGTAGCTGGTCGCCGCACAGTCCGAGTTGCTGAAGCAGGGCGGCGGCCCGCAGGTGCCCATGCTCTTGACGCTCACCTGCGCCTGCGAGGCGAAGCAGGCGTTGTCGTAGTTCTTACCGTCGCAGCCGCACACCGGGTCCCGGGTCCGATCGCAGACCTCGGGGATCCACGCACAGACGCCCTCGCGTCCGCATGCATCCACGGGGGTCGAACATAGTTCGTTCGCGGCGCAATCGGCGTTGGCCCCGCAAATCTCGCCCTCACGCGCTTCTGGCGGCTGCTCCACCGCCGCTGCCACGTCCGGGACCGGCTGCTCGTCGCAGCCGCCGAGGGCGCCGCACATCAGCGACAAACACAGCGCACCGACCGTTCTCCAGCCCATTGTCTTTCGCATCGCCACCACCTTCCATCCCGAGCAGCGCGCGCGCTGCCACTTCAGCAAGTTACGCCAGGCCCCGCGGCCGCGAGTAACAATTGTTCGCGTGCCTGTCTCCGTACCTTGGTGTCGAAGCAGCGACAGCTCCTACCGTCTGCCTCCGCGCTTCGATGCGCCTGCGCAGGCCTCGCCATCCGCGGTCGTCATCGATCATCGATCATCGATCATCGACCAGCGCTCGTGAACCATGCGCGCAAGAGCGCATAAAGAATCGCTGCGCGGCCTCAGCTGCGGCGCTAGGCTGGACGAGGTGCGTTGGGTCGGACAGGGCGTGTTGGTGCTGGCGCTCGTCGGCTGCAGCCGCGATAACCCGTGGTTCGTGGTCAACAGCGCCGGCGCGGTCGACAGCGAGGCTTCGAGCGCGGGAACGACGAGCGCCGGCAGCACCGCCGGCAGCACCGCCGATGTCGGCTCCTCGAGCTCCGGGGCCGGGGACAGCGGCCAGGTGGGCACGACGACCTCCACATCGACCTCGATCTCGACGACGGATCCCGGCGAGTCGACCTCGACCTCGACGACGACCGATCCCGGGACCTCGAGCTCGAGCGACACCGGCGGGGACACGGACAGCAGCACCGGCGATCCCGAGCAGGAGGCGCTGCTCTACGACCTCCATTTCTTCTGCAAGAACGCGGCCTGGTCCGACGGCAAGAAGGTCGTCTTCTGCAAAGAGGCCGCCGCCGAGCCGCCGTCCGTGATCCAAACCTCGGTGATGATCGACGACCAGCAGTTCAAGGCGATCGAGGTCATCCCGACTCAGGCGCCCCAGGTCCCCAACGCGTTCGTCGACGGCGTCTATATGGTGAAGCTCATGGGCACGAGCAATCCGCACTTTCGTGCGACTCTGTCGTTCCCGCAGTTGGCGAACGTCATCGACCAGATCACCGGCCAGATCTACCTCGAGAACCCGATGACCATGCAGGTGCCCGTCATCTCCGAGGAGTTCGTGCTCAAGCCCGGGACGTCGCTCGCCATCGATGTCGACCTCACCAAAGCTCAGGACGTGGCCGTGGACCTCGAGCTGCACCTGGTCCTCACGGTCAACGCCGCGGTGCTCGGCACGTCCAGCGGTCAGTGGCTAAACCCCCGCGTCGTCCACTTCCCGTGACGGCGGCTCAGCGCGGCAGCAACGTCCGCAGGGCCAGCGCGAGCGCCTCGTAGTCGCTGCGCTGGTTGTAGCGCTGCGCCGAGATCCGGATCAGTCGCCGCGGCGGCTTCGGCCCCGGCGGCACCGGCACCTCGATGTGATGGCGCTCGAACAGCGCGACCTGCAGCGGGTCGAAGGACAGCGCCGATCTGGGCGCCCCGTCCCCGTCCGGCAGCGGCAGCGCGCGCAGATCGTCCATCGTCGGCACCATGGGCGCGAGTATACTGCCGGCGATGCTGCGTATCGCGGTTCGCCGGGTCTTCGGGGTGGCGTTGCGGGTGTTCTTTCGCCGCATCGAGGTCGTCGGCGCCGAACATGTGCCCGCCAGCGGCCCCGTGATCTTCGTCCTGAACCACCCCAACGCGCTGATCGACCCGGTGTTCCTGATGTGCCTGGCGCCGCGCCGGGTGTCGTTCCTCGCCAAGGCGCCGCTGTTCAAGACCCCGGTGATCGGCTGGCTGGTCCGCGCCTTCGACTCGATCCCGGTCTACCGCCGCCAGGACGAGGGCGGCGAGCAGGTCGACAACCGGGCGACCTTCCGCCAGGCCCGCGCCATGCTCGAGCGCGGCCAGGCGGTGGCGATCTTCCCCGAGGGCACCTCGCACAGCGACCCGCACCTGAAGCCGCTCAAGACCGGCGCCGCCCGCATCGCCCTCGGCACCGCCCTCGACGGCCTGCAGATCATCCCCGCCGGGCTCTACTACGACGACAAGGCCAGCTTTCGCAGCGACGCGCTGGTGGTCTACGGCCCGCCGTTCGTGGTCCCGCCGGCCGCGCTCGACCAGCTCGGCGAGGCCAGCCCCGAGGCCGTGCACGCGCTGACGCGGCGCATCGAGATGGCCCTCCACGAGGTCACGTTCCAGGCCCACCAGGCCGAGGCCCTGGCCTTGATCACCCGCGTCAGTCGGATCTTCGCCGCGACCGGCGAGGGCCCGTGGAGCGTCGCCGAGGGCTTCGATCTGCGCCGGCGCATGGTCGCCGGTTACAACCAGCTGCGCGAGGCCGATCCGGCGGCGGTGTCGGCGATCCAGAGCCGCGTCGCCCGCTACGAGCGCGACCTCGCGGCCCTCGGCCTGGCGCCCGAACATGATGGACCCGAGGACTTCAGCCTGGCCGGCGGCCTGCGCTACGCGCTGCGCAGCGCCTCGGCCCTGCTGTTGTTGTTGCCGCTGGCGCTGCTCGGCACGGCGCTGCACTTTACGGCCTACTGGATCACCGACCTGATCGCGCGCGGGATCTCCGGCCGCGATCAGGACATGCCGGCGACCATCAAGCTGCTCGCCGCGATGCTGCTGTATCCGCTCAGCTGGATCGCCCTCGGCGTCGCGCTCGGATTGCGCTTCGGCGCGCCCGTGGGGCTGCTCGTGGGTCTCGTGCTGGCGCCCCTGTCCGCGGCGGCGGCGCTGCGCTTCTGGGAGCGCTTCGCCTCGGTCGGCGCGGCGGCCCGCGGCCTGCTGCTGTTCGTGACCCGTCGCAACACGCTGGCCCGCCTGCACGCCGACCGTCTGGCGATCCGCACCGCGATCCTCGAGCTCAGCCGCCGGACCACTTGATCATCTTGATCATCTTGATCACTCGGTCACGTTCGGCGGGCGGGTCTCGGCTTGCACCCACGCGACATAGTCGGGGTTGCCGAGGGCCGGCGTGAATCCGAGGATCTTCGGCACCTCGTAAGGGTGCAACGCGACGATCCGCCGCATCGCCGCGTCGGCGCGACTCGCCGCGGTCTCCATCACCACCAGCGCCTCGCTGTCGCTGCACAGCGCGCCCTGCCACCAGTAGCGCGCGGCGACGCCGGCGACCACGTTGCCGCAGGCGATCAGGCGCTCCGCCAGCAGCGCGTCGAGCAGTCGGTCGACCTGGTCTTGCGGACAGGTCATGATCAGCAGGCGGATCGATTCGGCGGACATCGGCGGCCTCACGCGTGGGTGCCGGCGACGCCGGCGGCGACGACGCGGCCCAGCGCGCGGGCCGACTCGAAGGCGCCTCGTAGCACGGGTGCGTAGCGGACCACGTCGTGGGCGACGCGCTCGACGCGGTCGCGCACGCCGGGGTTACTGAGCGCGCCGTCGACCCCGAAGTCGCCGCCGCGCGCGGCCGCGTGATAGGGCAGGGTGAAGCCGTGGCACCAGCTGAAGCTGGTCTTGACCGCGGTGATCGACATGTCGCCGCCGCCGCCGCCGGTGACGGCCAGCACGCCCGCGAATTTGCCGGCGAGCTCGGCGTACAGGAAGTCGAACCAGTTCTTGAGGCAGCCCGACATGCTGCCGTGATACTCGGGGGTGACGAGGATGAAGCCGTCGGCCCAGGCGGCGCCGCGGCGCACGGCCTGGACCGGCGCCAGGGCGTCCTGGTCGGTGTCGCCGTGGCGCATGACCGGCAGCGCGAGTTCGTGGAGGCGCAGGACCTCGACCTCGGCGCCGGCGCTGGCGGCGGTCTCGGCGGCGATGCGAACGATCTCGTGGACATTGCTGTCCTGGCGGGCCGAGCCGCTGACGACGAGGATCCTGGGGCGCGGGGCGGGGTCCACGGCGAGAGGATAGCGGAGGGGGCGGCGAGGCGGCTACACTGCGGGCCACGTGACAGAGCGCGAACCGACCCTGGCCGGCTGGGGGAACCTCCCGGTACCCGGCCATGAGCTGTTATCGGAGGACCTGTGTGCGATCACCCGCGGGGCGGTGCTCTCGCGCGGCCTGGGGCGCTCGTACGGCGACTCCTCGCTGCCGCCGCCGAGCCAGCGCGAGGTCGTCGGGACCCGCCTCGCCGATCGCATCCTCGCCTGGGACCCCGAGACCGGGGTGCTGCGCGCCGAGGCCGGGTTCTCGCTGTGGGAGTTCAACCGTCTGTTCCTGCGTCGCGGTCGCTTCATCAGCGCGACGCCGGGCACCCAATTCGTCAGCCTCGGCGGCATGGTCGCCGCCGACGTGCACGGCAAGGGGCACCACTGGTACGGCGGCTTCGGGGCGCACCTGCGCGCGCTACGGCTGCGGGTGGCGGACGGCTCGATCATCGACTGCGGGCCCGCGCACGAGCCGGAGCTGTTCTGGGCCACGGTCGGCGGCATGGGCCTGACCGGGCACATCCTCGAGGTCGAGTGTCAGACCCAGGCGATCCCTTCGCCGTGGATCCACTCGCAGAGCCAGCGCATCGACGACATCGATCAGTTCATCGACGTGCTCAAGAGCTCGAGCCACGAGTGGCCGTTCTCGGTCGGGTGGATCGACTGCCTGTCGCGCGGCAAGCGGATGGGCCGGGGGATCCTCGATCGCGGCCGCTGGGCCACCGCCGAGGAGACCGGCGGCAAGCCGCTGCCGGTCACGCGACGCCTCATGGTGCCCTTCGACTTCCCGAGCTGGGTGCTCGGTCGCTTCACGGTCAAGGCCTTCAACACGCTGGTTTACTGGAAGCACTTCCAGCGCGCGCGTGAGGGCCTGCGCCACCCGGACGCCTTCTTTTATCCGCTCGACGCGATCTTGCACTGGAACCGCATCTACGGGCGTCGCGGCTTCACGCAGTATCAGTGCGTGCTGCCGGACAGCGCCGGCAAGGGTTCGGCGCGGCGCTTCCTCGAGCTGCTGACCTCGCGCGGCGGCGCCTCGTTCCTGTGCGTGATCAAGGACGCGGGGGCGCAGGGGCAGGGCATGTTGTCGTTTTTACGCCCGGGGATCTCGATCGCGCTCGACATCCCGGTGCGTGACAATACCCAGCAGCTGGTCGACACCCTCAACGAGCTGGTGATCGCGGAGGGCGGCCGGATCTACCTCGCCAAGGACGCCTTCACCCGCCCCGAACACTACGCCGCGATGGACCCGCGCCTGCCCGAGTTTCAGGCGGTGCGCGAGCGCTGGGACCCGGCCCACTCGATCCGCTCGGCCCAGTCGGTGCGGGTGTTCGGTGACCCGCCATGAGCCGTGCTAAAGCAGCGCCCATGAAGGTCGTCTTCCTCGGGGCCACCAGGGGCATGGGCCGCGCGCTCGCCCGCCTCCTCGCCGAACGCGGCGACCGCCTGTTCCTGCTCGGCCGCGATCCGGAGGAGCTGGCCCGCAGCGCCGCCGATCTACACGCTCGTGGTCCCGGCGGAGCGCTCGAGGTCATTGCTCATGCATCCTGCGACCTCGCCCGGCCGGAGGGTTTCTCGGCGGCCCTCGACGCCGCCGACCTCGCGCTCGGCGGCTTCGACACGGTGGTCGTCACCGCCGGATTGTTCGCCACCCAGGAGCAGCTCGAGGCCGACCTCGAGCTGACGCAGCGACTGCTGGTGGTCGACTTCGCCAACACCGTGGTGTTCTGCGAGCACGCGCGCGGCCGCCTGCTCGCGCGCGGGGGCGGCACGCTGTGCGTGTTCAGCAGCGTGGCCGGCGATCGGGCGCGCAAGCCGGTGGTGCTCTACGGGGCGGCCAAGGCCGGCCTGTCACACTATCTCGAGGGCCTGGATCACAAGTTTCGCGCGCAGGGGCTGCGAACCGTGTGCGTCAAGCCGGGCTTCGTGAAGACGGGCATGACCGCGGGACTCAAGCCGCCGCCCTTCGCCGGCGAGCCCGAGGCGGTCGCGCGCCGGGTGCTCTCGGCGATCGATCGCGGCAAGCCCGAGGTCTACGCGCCGGGGATCTGGGCGCAGGTGATGCGGGTGATCCGCTGGTTGCCGCGCTTCGTGATGCGCAGGATTAAATTCTGAGCGCTGACTCCGGAGCTGCGTGCGCTCCGGAGCTGCGTGTGCAGCTTGAGGCCCGCGAACGGGCCTCGGCGTGTATCAAGTCTTACGAGTGAGGGGCCGAGGCCGTCTCGGACGGGCTCAGGCCGGCTCAGACCGCAGGAGTGGCGCGGGCCGGCAGGCTGCGCTCGACGAACACCTGCAGCTTGGACTTGGTGCCGGGGTTGCCGACCAGCTTGTCGACGACCTTGCCGTCCTTGAACACGAGGAGGGTCGGCAGGCTCTGGACGCCATAGGTGACCGCGGTCTTCTGGTTGTGGTCGACGTCGAGCTTGACGACGCGGACCTGGCCGTGGAGCTCACCGGCGATGGCTTCGAGGTGGGGTGCGATCGCGCGGCAGGGGCCGCACCAGGTGGCCCAGAAGTCGACGACGACCGGGATGTCGGAGTCGAGGACGTCCTTTTGGAACTCACTGTCGGTGGAGTGCTTGATCTTGTCGGATGCCATGATGGTTTTTCCGGGATGAGGGCGCGGGGCCGCCGCGGGCAGGGATGGGTGGAGATCAGCGGGAGGCGCGGACGAGCGTGGCACCCGAACGGGGGTCACGCGGTCCACCTCCGGGCGCCCCCGTGCGGCAGGCAGGCATGATGGGTCTGGAGTCCGGGCCGCGCAAGGTGTTGTCGCCGGGGGCCTCGTGGGACTACCCTGGGCCGGCAATGCCGCGGATCTTCGTCGCCCAGACCCTCGCCGACTCGTGGCTCAACGCTGGCCGCGTCCAGCTGGAGCGCGACCTCCTGCGCCTGCCCGGGCCGGACGGCATCATCGACCTCTTCATCAACCCCGCGGTGTTCTTCGAGCGCATCGACGGCAGCGAGACCGACGTGCACGAGGTCGTCGGGCGCGTCAAAACGGCCCAGGAGCTGGCGCAGATGGGGGCGGATCATTACGAGTCCTCGGTGGTGATGGGCGACTACGCGTACACGGTGGTGCCCGGCTACCTGGCGATCGTCGTCGATCCGCGCGGCACGGAGCTGACGATGGACGGGGTGGCCTGGGGCCGCCTCGTGAGCCAGATTGAGGCCCTCGGAGCCTGACGCATGCATCTGCTCTTCATCCTCGCGGCCCTGACCTACGGGGCGGCCAGTTTCGCGTATGGCCTCGACCCCGATGAGCCGGACTCGGCCAGCCGCTCGCAGGTCGCGCGGCAAGCGTCGGCCCGGCAACGGCGTGCGCTGCTCCTGCTGGCCCTCGCGGGGCTCCTGCACATCTGCACGATCGGCGCCCAGTGCGTGCGCGGCGAGCATCCCTTCGAGTCGGTGTTCCTCGCAACCAGCCTCGGCGCGCTGATCGCGGTCGCGGGCTACTGCGTGTTGACCCTGGTGCGGCCGATGCACGCGCTCGGAGCGGTGCTTGCGCCGGTCGGACTGCTCGGCCTCGCGGTCGGCGTGATGTTCGGCGCGACCAGCGTGCACGATCCGCTGCCCGCACCGGTGCACAGCCTGGCGACCGCGCATATCGCCCTGGCGACCGCGGGGCTCGCCGGCTTCACGCTGGCGGCGGCGGTCGCGGGCCTGTACCTGGCGATGGAGCGACGGCTGCGGGCCCGGCAGTGGAAGCCGCGGCCGGGGGCGATGTCCCTGGCCGGGCTCGAGCGCCTGCACTACCAGCTGGTGCTGCTGGTCACACCGGTGTTCACCCTGGCGATCGTCACCGGCGTGCTGTGGACGATCCGCGCCGGCGGCGTGGAGAGCATCGGCGCCCGCTGGATCGAGATCTTGATGGCGGTCATCGCCTGGCTGACCAGCGTCGGCGTGCTGGTGATGCGCGCCGGCCTCGGTTGGCGTGGACGCCGGCTCGCGCAGCTGACCCTGGTCGCCTTCGTGTGCACGCTGCTGGTCATCGTCTGGTACGGGGTGCGGTCATGACGGACCTGCTGGCCGTCGGCATCAACCACAAGACCGCCCCGGTCGAGCTCCGCGAGCGCCTGGCCTTCGGGACAGATGAGCTGCGGGCCGCGCTGCAGGGCCTGCAGGTCACCGCCGAGCTCGGCGAGGTGATGATCGTGTCGACCTGCAACCGCGTCGAGGTCTACGCGGCGGCGCCGAGCTGGGCCCGCTGCGGCGAGCGGGTGCTGCTGTCGCTGTCGCAGCTGCGCGGCGTGCCGCTGGCCGAGCTGCAGCAGCACACCTTCGTGCGCGGCGAGCAGGCGGCGGCGAGCCACATCTTTCGGGTCGCGGCGAGCCTCGAGAGCATGGTCGTCGGCGAGCCGCAGATCCTCGGTCAGGTGAAGGACGCCTTCGAGCTGGCGCAGCGCGAGGGCACCGTCGGCAGCCTGCTCGACCGCTGCCTGTCGTCGGCGTTTCGCGCGGCCAAGCGGGTCCGCACCGAGACGGAGATCGCCCGCGGCGCGGCGAGCGTACCCTCGGTCGCGGTCGAGCTGGCGCGCAGCATCTTCGGCGAGCTGACCGGCTGCGGCGCGCTGCTGGTCGGCGCCGGTGAGATGGCCCAGCAAGCCGGCCAGCACCTGAAGGCCGGGGGCGTCGCCGAGATCACGGTGGTCAACCGCAGCCCGGCCCGCGGTGAGGCGCTGGCGGCCGAGATCGGCGGCCGCAATGCCGCGTGGGACCAGCTCGAGCTCGAGCTGCGCCGCGCCGACATCGTCGTCACCAGCACCGGCTCGCAGCTGCCGGTGATCGACCGCGAGCTGCTCAAGCGAGTGATGAAGGCGCGCCGCGGCAAGCCGATCTTCCTCGTCGACATCGCCGTGCCCCGCGACGTCGACCCGGAGGTGATGCGCCTCGAGCAGGTGTTCCTCTACAACATCGACGACCTGCAGGGCATCGTGCACGACAACCTGCGCGGACGCTCCGCCGAGGCCGAGCGGGCCAATACGCTGGTCGAGCTGGAGGTCGCGCAGTTCGTCGCGTGGCAGCGCTCGCGCGGGGTCGGCCCGCTGATCAAGGCGCTGCAAGCCCAGGGCCGCGGCATCGTCGAGGCCGAGCTGGCGCGCCTGCGGGGCCGCCTGCAAGGTCTGACGCCGGAGCAGGTCCGGGCGATCGAGATCCTCGCCAACGGCATCGCCCAGAAGTTACTGCATCGCCCGATGACGGCGCTGCGCCAGGCCGCCAGCGGCGCCACTGGAGCGGCGGACGGCCCGGATCTCGCGGGCGCCGTTCAGTCGCTGTTCGGCCTCGAGATCGACGCCGAGGCGGCGATCGTCGAGTTCGTCGAGTCCCCGGGAGTCGCCAGCCTCGAGCCGGTCCCATGAGTGATGCGCGATGAGTGATGCGTTGAGAACTTGATCATGCAACAGCCAGCCCTCGACATCCCCCTCAAGATCGGCACGCGCGGCTCGGAGCTGGCGCTGTGGCAGGCCCACCACGTGCGCGACGAGCTGCACCGCCACTGGGGCGAGGCGCTGGTGATCGAGCTGGTGCTGATCTCTACCGAGGGCGACCGCATCCAGGACCGCCCGCTCAATCAGATCGGCGGCAAGGGCCTGTTCGTCAACGCGATCGAGGAGCAGCTGGCCTCCGGCGCGGTCGACCTCGCGGTCCACAGCATGAAGGACCTCCCGGGACGTCTGGCGCCGGGCCTGGCGATCGTGTGCACGCCGCCGCGCGAGGACCCGCGGGACGCGCTGTGCCTCGCGCCGCAGCTGCGC
>NZ_JACCSO010000659.1 GCF_013812955.1 Nannocystis sp.
CGCAGGCGCTGACCGAGGTATAGAGGCCCGCGCCGTTGAATTCGACCCCGTCCTCGACGTTCGACGACGAGCGAAACCGGACCATCACCGCGGGGTCGCCGAAGCTCGCCTCGATCTGCGCCTGGAGGGCCGCACGCAGCGCCGGATCGACCGCGCCCTTTTGCAGCATCGCGGCCGAGAGCGCCAGCAGGCTGGACCGGCGCAGCGTGGAGTCGGAGCGAAACTTCGGGTCCGCGAGCCACAGCGTGATCGTATCGGCGAAGCTGATCACCTGCGGCTCGCCGTCGATCACCAGCTCCCAGCTGTTGCTGGCCATGAATGCGAGATAGTGGGCGACCGGGACCCCGAAGCCCGGGGTCTGATAGACCGGATCTAGGGTCGGATAGAGCGTGGCGAGGCCGGTGACCTTGCCGCCGAAGCGGCCGATCGCCGCGCCGCGCTCGCTGCCCGTCGCGCTCGGAATGTCATGCAGGTCGAGCAGGGTCGTGAAGTCCGCATCCGGCGCATGCTCGACCGCCACGCTCGGCCGATTCGCCGCCCAGTACGCCGCCGCCTCCTCGGGCGTCGCCGGGACCACGCTGTATGCATCACCGGTCGCCCGCAGCCGCACCAGCTCGCCGTCGAAGGCCGCGAACGCGGCCAGCGGATCGGCGACGAAGACATTGGGCGTACCACGCCTGGCCGCCAGCACGTTGAGATGGCTGAGCACGTCCTGCCGGGTGCCCGTGACCACCCCCGCCATCACCCCCGTCAGGTCGCTCGGCGCCGTCTCGAGCACGAGGATATCCTGCCAGCCGAAGCTGCCGCTCGCGCTCGCCGCCTGCTCGGCCGTGTATCGGCGCACCCGCCCGTATGCGGTGCCCGCCGAGTAGGCCTCGTAGGTGATCCTCATCTGCTGGCCGCCG
This sequence comes from Nannocystis sp., assembly GCF_013812955.1. Classification (GTDB taxonomy): domain Bacteria; phylum Myxococcota_A; class Polyangia; order Nannocystales; family Nannocystaceae; genus Nannocystis. The sequence goes on from NZ_JACCSO010000659.1 coordinate 906, forward strand.
ATCACCACCGGGACCCGCGGCTCCGACCAGCCGAGCGCCTTGCCCTGCTGGGCGGCCGTCAGCGGCACGAAGCCCAGCGAGCCGACCGCGAAGCGCTCGCGCAGCAGGTGGCTGATCGCATAGACCTCGGGCTCGTCCAGCAGCTCGACCGGATCGTCGGGCGTCTCGACCGTGAATGCATACTGCACCGGCACGTCGTCGCCGCTGAACTCGTAGAGGTTGCCGGCGACCATCGAGCGCGTCGCCCGGCGATAGACCAGCTCCTGATATTGCAAGAACCCGAAGCTCGGGAACAGCGGCGCGAACGCGTCCCGTAGCATGCAATAATGCAGCGGAAAGTAATTGGTGTCGACGAACAGCGTCGGCAGGAGCGCGTCCGGGCGGGTCGGCGCGAGATACTTGCCGACCCGCCGCACGTCGCGGCGCTTGCCCGAGGCGACCGAGATCGACGCCCACGCGCCGGGGTCAGGCACATCGAGCACACACGCGCCGTGGCCGATGCGCGCCGCCGCCTCGTCGCAGATCTCGCCGTGCGGCGTGCAGCCGGCCGCAGGGTCGCCCATGGTGCCGGGATCGCAGTAACAGGCGCCGTCCAGCGGATCACAGGCCGCGTTTTCGCCGCAGACCACCGGGCCGGCCGCGCACAGGTCCAGCGGCTCTTCCGCTGCGGGCTCGTTGCAGCCGAGGGCGAGCAGGCCCGCGAGCGCGGCGAGTGCGGCGAGCTTCATCGTCGGTCACGTCTCCGGCGGGTCCGGCGAGCCAGGCCCAGCACACCGACCACACCGACCAGCGCCAGCAGGCCCGCGTCGCCGGTCGGGCCGGCGTCGCAGCTGCAGCCCTTGTCCGTCTCGCCCTCGCCGGCGGTGTCGGAGTCCGAGCCGCCCGAGCTCCCGCTGTCGCTCGCGGTGCCGTCGCTGTCCGAGGTGGTCGGTTGCGAGGGATCGAGCGGCGTGCACATCATCGGATCCCAGTTGTTGCCGTTGGGCGCGCAGTTCTCGAGCGCGCATTGCAACTTCTCCGAGGGGTCCAGCGCCTTGGGTCCGAGCATCTCGGCGACGGCGTCGCCGAAGCAGTGCTTTTGGCCCGCGATGGTCGCCCCGCTCGCCAGGTCGGTCGCCTCGATCACCGCGCAAAACGGCGCGTCGGTGACGACGCTGAACTGCGGCGTCAAGCTGCTCGAGTGCGAGTTCCCGTCGACCTTCAGCGTGTATACGACCTGGGCCGCGGCGGCGCCGGTCGTCGCCGGCTCGCCCATCAACTGCACGGACAGATAGCCGTGGGCCTGGGTCGGGGTGCACTCCGCCGGGTCCCAGTAGACCCCGTTGCCGCCGCAGCCGGAGTAGTCGTTGCCGGGCATGGCCTCCGGGCAGCAGGCCAGCGTATCGAGGGAGACCCGCGGTGAGACCAGGACCTGGGGCTGGCCGGTGAAGTCGACGGGTCCCAGCGCCGCACCCGGCGCGGCATCGATGTTCAAGGCGTCCGCGATCACGATCATCGGCGGGCCGCAGAACTCGTTGCCGGAATTGTTGGTGACCGCCCCGCTCAATTCATAAACACCGCCGGCCTCCCACGGAGCGAGCGGGCGCCACACCAGCACGCCGTGCAGCGAGGTCGCCTCGAGCGCGCCGGCGAGCGGCTGCCCATCCTTCGTCACGGTCAGCTCGATCGACGGCAGCGACGCGGCGTCATCACCCTGGTGGATGCCCTGCAGCACCAGCACCCCGTCGCTCGGGATCTTCGCGGCGTTGACCGGCGAGAGGTCCTCCCAAAATTCGAGGCCATCACAGGGATAATAACATCCGGCGGAATCCGCCCGTGCGACCCCCGGGGTGGTGGTGGCGACCAGGATCGGAAAGGCGAGCGCGAGCGCGGCGAGCTTGTCGTAGTCCATCCGCCTACCTTACACCCCCGGCCCCGCCGCGTCACCGTCCACGCCCGCGCCCCGGCGCTGGCCGTGGCCTCGTGACCTCAGGATCGGCCGCGCCGGCGACGGGTCCGTTTGCTCCGGCGCAGCAGACCGACCACACCGACCAGGGCCAGCAGGCCCGCATCCCCGGTCGGGCGCGTATCACAACCGCAACCCGCGTCGCCGTCGCTCTCGCCCGCAGTATTGGAGGCGCTGGACCCCGAGCTGCTGCTTGCGGAGTCGTCGCTGTCCGAGCCGGTCGGCGCCCCGGGATCGACCGGCGTGCAGTTCATCGGGTCCCAGACTTCGCCATTGGCCGCGCAGTTCTCGAGCGCGCAGGTCAACTTCTCCGACGGGTCGAGCACCTGGGCTCCGAGCTGTCCGGCGACCGCCTCGCCGAAGCAGTGCTTCTGACTTTGGGTGACCGCCCCGCCGGCGAGGTCGGTCGCCTCGATCACCGCGCAAAACGGCGTGTCGGTGAAGACCGTGAACTGCGGCGACAGACTGGTCGAATGCAGCATCCCCTCGACCTCGAGCGCATATACGATCTGGCCCGCCGCGGCGCCGGTCGCCGCCGGCTGGCCGGTGATCGCCACCGACAGATAACCGTGCGCCTGGGTCGGGGCGCACTCCTCCGGGTCCCAGTAGACCCCGCCGCCGCCGCAGCCGGAATAGCCGTAGGAGGGCGTGGCGCCCTCGCAGCAGGCCAGCGTCTCGAGGGAGATCTGCGGCGAGAGGCTGATCTGCGTCTCACCGCTGAAGTCGGCGGGCCCGAGCGCCGCACCCGGCGCGACGTCGATGTTCAAGGTGTCCTCGCTCACGATCATCAGCGGCGCGCAATACTCGGAATACGGCGAATCGGCTTCGGGAGGGTTGGTGATGGTCGCGGACATCGCATAGGTGGCGCCGGGCACCCATGGCTCGCTCGGCCGCCACACCAGCACCCCGTGCAGCGAGGTCACCTCGAGCGCACCGGCGAGCGGCTGCCCGTCCGTCGTCACCGTCACTTCGATCGAGGGCAGCGACGCGGCGTCGTCGCCCTGGTGGGTGCCCTGCAGCACGAGCACGCCGTCGCTCGGGATCTTCGCGGCGTTGACCGCCGTGATGTCCTGCCAGAAATTGACGCCCTCGCAGGGATCGTAATAGCCGCCGGGGCAGGCCTGTGCGACCCCTGGCGTGGTGGCCGCGGCCAGGATCGGAAACGCGAGCGCGAGCGCGGCGAGCTTGTCGTAGTCCATGCGCTCACCCTACACCCCCGGCCCCGCGCCGTCACTCGCCCGCGCGCCGTCACCCGCCTGCGCGGGATCGATTACGGCTTCACCAGCGCCGTGCGCCGCCGCGACCGGCCCTGACGGACGACGGCCACATACCGGGCGATGAGGCTGAGCGCCGACCACAGCGCGAGCACGCCGAGCGGCCACGCGAGCACCCGCGGCCAGTACAGCGCGACCGCGGCGCTGCCGAACAGCACCGCCGCGCCCCCGAGCAAGATCCCCGCCTCGGAGGCCCCGAGCTCCCGCCGATCCGTGATCGCCGCCCCCACGGTGTTGGCCAGGCGCAAGGCCCCGGCGGCCGCGCGCCCTGATCCTGCTCCGGTCCGCGGCCCCTTTGCTCTGTCGACATTGCGGCGGTGCGTCCGGAGCACGACCTCGGTCGCCCCACGCAGGTCCTCCACATATTGTGCCTGCATACGCGCGGCGATTTGCTCGTCCTCGATCGCCACGTCGAGCTCGCAGTTCCCCATCCAACTGGCGATGTTGAGGTTGCTCGAGCCCACGCGGGCCCAGCGGCCATCGGCCACCGCGGTCTTCGCATGCAGCATCGAGCCATTCCACTCATAGACGCGCACACCGGCCTCGAGCAGCGAGCGATACCCCGCGCGCGACAGCGCCCCGACCACCGGCAGGTCGCTGGTACCTGGTACCAGCAGGCGCACGTCCACGCCGTCCCGCGCCGCCGCCGCGAGCGCTTGCACATAGGGCGCGGTGCCGATGAAGTAGGCGTCCGTCAGCCACAGCGTCTCCTGTGCGAGCGCCGCGATCATTTGCTCGAGGCGGTAGAGCCCGGCTGTACTCGGCAAGGTCGCCACCACGCGCAGGGCCGCATCACCCGCGACCGGAGGGATCTGATTGAGCACGGGCAGCTCGGCCGGCAGAGCCTCGCCGAGGCGCGCCCAGATCTCGGCGAAGGCGACGGCGAGCTCACGCACCGCGGGTCCACGCACCGCGAGCCCGGTGTCACGCCACGCCGTGACGCCGCGCGCGGGGTCTCCGAGCCATTTGGCGCTCACGCACACCCCCGAGACAAAGCCGACATCGGAGTCGACGACGAGCAATTTACGATGATCCCGCGACACCCAGCCGAGCGGGCTGGTGAGGCTGGGGGGATTGTATGTGCGGACTTCGCCGCCGGCCGCGCGCACCCCTCGCCAGACCCCGTCTCGGGATCTTCCCAGGCACCCCATCCAGTCGCGGATCACCCGCACACATACACCAGCCGCCGCTCGCTCCGCCAGCGCAGCGCAGAATTCTCGACCGAGCTCGTCGTCGTCGAAGATGTAATTCTCGAACAGGATCGACACCCGTGCGCGCCGAATCGCCGCGAGCCAGGCGTCGAAGTTGGCTCGCCCGTCGATCAGCAGCTCGACCGCGTTGCCGCCGATCGAGGGGGCACCGGCGACCCGGCTGAAGGTCTGCTGCGCGAGGAAACGAAGCGCCGCGTCCTCGCGGGTCGGGGGCGCCAGGGGTCGAGCGGCGAGCATCCTTCAATCTTAGTCCGAACCGCCGCAGAGCAGACCCGGCGCACGAACCTCGGGTCCGCGCGGCGGGCGCGGCGGACTCGGCGCCGCGGGCCGGGCGCATGGCGCGTGAGCGCGACTCGTCGACCTTCGCGAGCAATGCCTCGACCCCGCTGTGGCCGGCTATGCTGCGCCGATGAACTTGGCTTCGACCTTCCGACACCTCCCCGCGGCGCTCCTGGCCGCGACCCTGGCATTCGCATGCGGACCGAAGGACGGCGGCGGCGACACGGACACCGCCGCCGACTCGTCCGGCGGCTCGTCCGGCAGCACGACCGTCGCCGAGCAGTGCACGCCCGGCGACACCAAGTCCGGCGAGGGCGACTGCAGCAGCTGCGTCTGCTCGGACTTTGGCACCTGGCAATGCGGCCGCTGCAGTCCGACGACCGGTGTGCTCGAGACCTCGACGGGCGGGTCGACGACCGATCCGACGAGCACGACCGGACCGGCCACGACCGGTGAGACCACCACCGGCGCCACGACCGGGACGGACACCGGGGAGACCGCCGACACGACCACCGGCGACGGCTTCCTGCCGACCTGCTCCGAGCTGGCCCCGAGCGACGACCTCGACATCGTCGCCGCGCAGGTCGTCGGCGACGAGCTGGTGGTCGAGGTCGGCTACGGCGGCGGCTGCGAGCCCCACGACTTCACCCTGTGCTTCGACTCGATCGCCCCCGACACCGAGGTCACGAACCTGGCGATCGACCACGACGCCCACGGCGACGCCTGCGAGGCCTACCTCATGGAGATGCGAAAGTTCGACCTGACGCCGCTGCAGCAGGCCGGCCCCTCGCCGTTCGAGTTCGTCCTGCTCGGCCTCGAGGGCGCCAGCTTCACCTACGTGTTCTGATCTGACGCGGACCGCGTGGACCGCCCGGCCCGATCAGGCCGAGGCAGCGCGCGATCGGGGCTGTGCGCGGCAAGGTCACCCGGAACATCGTGCCCTCGGCCGTGGTCGAGACGACGTCGATCTCTCCGCCGTGGGCGGTGACAGCTCGCGCGAGATGAACAACCCCAGGCCGAGACCCGAGGACTTCGAGGCCGGGGTCAGATTCAGGACGATCTTCTCCCACCTGTCGCGATCGACGTGGACCGGCCCGATGGGCGGCGGCGGCGGCGGGCCAGCCCCAGGAGGCCGACGAGCATGAGCAAGCCTGTCGGTCCGGTGCTGGCGCCGGAGTCGCTGGCACTGCAGCCACAACCCTTGTCGCCGTCGTCCTCACCACCGGTGCCGGTGGCGGTGCTCGAGTCGGGCTCCACCGGGCCGCAGACGTCGGGGTCCCAGGTGCCGTCGGCCCGTTCACACTGCTGCAGCGAGCAGGTCAGCGTGTCGGGCACGGCGAGGTCTTGCGGGCCGAGCTGCTCGGCGACCGCGTCACCGAAGCACAGCGACTCACTGCTGGTGATCACGCCGCTGGCGAGGTCGAGGGCCTCGAGCACCGCGCAAAACGGCGCCTGGGACGCGACGTTGAACGCGGGGTCGAAGGTGGCGCCGAGCGGGCTGCCGTTGATGCGCGCGGTGTACAGGATCTGCTTCGCCGCGGCGCCGGTGGCCGCGGGCGTGCCGGTGAGGTCGACCGACAGCGTGCCGATGCCCTTGATCGGCGCGCACTTCTCCGGATCGAAGTTGACGTACGAGCCGCCGCACTCGCTGGCCTCGACGATCATCGGCGTCGAGCCCTTGCAGCAGGCCAGCGTCTCGAGGGTGACGAACGGCGTGACCGTCACCACCGGCGTGCCGCTGAGCTCGGGCTTGCTCGGCGGCGCGGCCGGCTCAGCGGCGATCACCACGTTGCTGTCGATCGACAGCTGTGCAGGCGCGCAGCTGGGCGCGACCGGATCGGCGTTGGTGACGGTGCCGCTCAGGTCATAGGACGCGCCGGGCACCCACGCCTCGGTCGGGCGCCAGACCAGCAAGCCCGACAACGGGCCGCGCTCGAGCGCGCCCGCGACCGGCTCGTCCGCGAGCGTGACCTCGAGCGCGACGCCGGCGATCGCGTCGTCGTCCCAGCCGCCGTGGTAGGCGCCCTGCAGCACGAGCACCCCGTCGCTGGGGATCTGCTCGGCGTTGTGGGGCGTCAGCCCGGACCAGAACTCGAGCGCCTCGCAGGGGTCGTAGTAGTAACCCGGGCAACCAAAATCCGCGACCGGAATCGGGAACGACAGCGCGAGCGCAGCAACTAAGTCAGGAAGCATCCGAACAGCGTAGGGCATCACAACACCCGCGTCATCCGCATCCTGTGCCCTCGCCGCCGGAGATGCGCGGTCCCGGATGCGGCCGGGCTCGCCGCTTGCTCGCGCCGGGCCGGCGTGGCAGCCTGCCCGCAGATGCCCACGAGCGACCTGATCGACCTGATCGCCGGGCTGCGCCGTCCGGAGGCCTTCGGCTACCCCGAGGGCACGCCGGTCGAGGTCGTGCAGACCCACGTGTCCGTGGTCTTTCTGGTCGGCGAGGACGTGTACAAGCTCAAGAAGCCGCTCGACCTCGACTTCCTCGACTACTCCACGCTCGAGCGTCGCCATCACTTCTGCGAGCTCGAGGTCCAGCTCAACCGCCGTCTCGCGCCCGAGGTCTACCTCGGCGTCGTCGAGATCCGGCGCGACGCCGGCGGCGTGCTTCGGGTCGGGGGAGCCGGCGAGGCCGGCGAGGCCGGCGAGGCCGTCGAGTACGCGGTGCACATGCGGCGTCTGCCCGACGAGGCGACCCTCGGCAGTCGGCTCGCGCGCGGCGAGGTCGACCGCGCGACCATGCGGCGCATCGGCGGCAAGGTGCACGGCTTTCACCGCGCGGCCCGGCGCGGCCCCGAGGTGTCGGCCTGGGCCACCTTCACGGCCGTGGCGGCGAACGCCCGCCAGAACTTCGCGCAGCTGGCCGGGCTCGGGGTCGTCGGCGAGCGGCTGCTCACCCGGCTCGAGCGCTGGACCGAGGACGCCCTGAACCGCCACCACGGGATGATCGAGGGCCGCGCGCGGCGTCAGGTCGCCTGTGACACCCACGGTGACCTGCGCGTCGACCACCTGTATCTGTTCCCGGAGCGGGCGCCGCCGCACGATCTGGTGATCCTGGATTGCATCGAGTTCAGCGATCAGTTCCGCTGCGCCGATCCGATCGCCGACCTCGCGTTCCTGGTCATGGACCTGCGTCGCATCGGCCAGATGGAGGCCGCCAACGGCCTGATCGACGGCTACTTCGCCGTCTATGATCAGTGCCTCGCCGGGCGCCCCGATCCCGGGCACGACATGTTCGACAAGCTCGACCTGCTCGACATGCATGACCAGCATGACAAGCGTGCCGAGCGCGAGGTGCAGGAAGAGCGCGCCGAGAGCCGCGAGCTGCTCCCGTTCTACACCGCCTATCGCGCCACCGTGCGTGCCAAGGTCGACGCCATGAAGGCCAGCGAGCCCGAGGTCGAGCCCGAGGCCGCCGCCGCCGCCCTGCGCTCCGCCCACCAGCACCTCCTGCTCGCATTGCGTGAGCTCCAGCCGCCCGGGCTGCGCCCCTGCCTCGTGCTTGTCGCCGGCCTCCCGGGCACCGGCAAGTCGACCCTCGCGCGCGCGCTCGCGGCCGAGGGCTTCGTGTGGGTCCGCTCCGACGCGGTGCGCAAGC
>NZ_JACCSO010000664.1 GCF_013812955.1 Nannocystis sp.
CCGACGACCTCGTCCGGGAGCCGGACCTCGCAATTGAGCAGCTCCGCGAGGCGCAGGCCGACCGGCTCCATCGAGTACTTGGGGTCGACCGCGCCGTCGGGGCGACCGAGGTGTGAGGCGAGGATCAGGCGTGCGCCGCGGTCCCGAAGCCGCTGCAGCGTCGGCAGCGTGGCTCGGATGCGCGAATCATCGCGGATCTCGGTCCCGTCGAGGGGGACGTTGAAGTCGACGCGAACGAAGACGCGGCGGTTCTCGACGTCGAGATCGTCCAGCGCGGGCAGGTGCAGGGGGCTGTCGGGGGCCGACGGCATGGCGAGCAGGCATACCGACCGAGGCACTATCCGTCCACGCCGCGGTCCGTGAGCTTTCGACCGCTACTCCGCCGCCCAGCGCGCGTCCATCGCCCGCTCCTGGCGCAGGTCATGGCTGACGAGCTCGATGAGCTCGGAGGACAGGCCGATGATCTGCTCCGGCGAGTAACCCTGCTCCCGCATCTGCCGAAACAGCGAGCGGGCGAGGATGCTGAGGGCTCGACGGTTGGTGTCCGGGGTCTCGGCGGTCGGCGTCATGGGCGGCGTCATGGGCGGCGGTCCTTCGGCGGCGCACAGTGCAAGTGTCACGCGCGCCGTCCCAAATCCCATGCGCTGCAATTAGTGTCAAAGATTATAAGTGCTTAGCGTGGAAGCGCCCGGCGCGAGAGGGCTCCGGGCGGCGCCTGTGTGCACTGATCTGCGCGGCCTGGCTGTCATGCACGCGCAGGGTCCTGCACATCGAGGTCAGTTGCCCGGCGGCGGGAGAGAGATCTGGCCGCTCAGCACACGGTTGAGCACGGAGAGCCGCTGGCGCAGCTCGGGGGCCAGGATGCTGAAGACCACGCCGATCTGCTGCAAGCCCTCGGTGTCCGTCAACCACGCGACCTGACCCGGCACGACGATCGCCTCGCTCGCACCCCACTCGAGCACCAGGCGAAGGTGCACCTGCACCTGTGTACCGGGCTCCACGGGGGAATTAGCGGTCAGGCACACGGCGCTGTCGCTCATGTCGCGACCGCGACCGAGCACGCGTCCGCGACTGGTCTCGAGCTCGACGTCGAAGTCACAGGCGAATCGTTCTTGCATTCCACGTCGAGCTGTCACACGGGCAGGGTACCAAAGTCCAGTACGCGGCCGCCACGAGCCGTTTGAGCGCAGTTTCGCGTCAGTCACTCTTGGCTCCGGGGCGTGGGAATCGAAGCCCGGTCAGGCCGACGAGCACGGCCTCGACCTCGGCGAGACGAACGTGGCGGCCGATCGCCTCGCGGCCGTCGCGGGCGGGCAGGCTGGCGATCTCGAGCAGGAGTTGATGGCGCTCGAAATACAACTGGGTCACGCGCACCAATAGGCGTTCGCGGACGTCGGCAAGGTCGAGGGCCGCCCTGGCGGCGCGCAGCTCGTCGGGGTTGAAGATCAGGCGATCGAGGTCCCAGCTGGCGCGTAGCTGGACGTTGCGCCCGGCTCCGAGGTCCCGGGAGAGCTCGTCGCCGTCGTCGGCCGCCTGGTCGAGCTGCCAGCCCTGATCGCTGCGCAGGTCGAGGCCGACCTGGACCTCGGGCAGTAGGGCGGCCGCGCGGGCGCGCCGTAGCCAGCGCTCGGCGGTCCGCGGCGCGAGCGTGGCGCGGCGCAGCGCGGCTTCCTGGACGGCGGCGACGCTGGGGCGAGTCGGCAGCTCGGCGAGCGCGCGGGCCAGGATCGCCGGGTTCGGGACCGGTGGCGGTGGTGGAGGTGGCGGACCGAGCAGGGTGAAGGCGAGGCTCGTGATCGTTGCAAGCATGGTGGTCATGGTGATCTGGTGGTCATGGTGATCTGGTGGTCATGGTGGTCATGGTGATCATGGTGATCATGGGGCGCCCCCGCAGACCGCTGCGTGCAGGGCTTGTCGCTCGGCTGCGAACAAGGGGCCGCGGCTGCGCGGGGCGGGCAGGGCGTGCAGGCTCGGTCGTGCCTGTGCCTGGAGATCGGCGCGTTCACGACGCTGGGCGACGAAGCGGAGCGGGTCGATGCCGATCTGCAGCACGGCGAGCAGTTGCAGGCCGGTGGTGGTGAGGTCGTCGGGGGCCTCGCGGCTGCGCCAGCGCTGGCGCGCTCGCAGCTCGAGGCCGAAACGCAGCCGCAGCATGCTCGGGCGACGCAGGCGCAAGGCACGGGCCCGCCGCACGCACACGAAGGCCTCGCTCGAGGTCTCGGGGCAGGGGCGGATGATGAAGCCGAGGCGCTCGCGGCTGGCGATTGGGAGCGCGCCGGTGGGTCCACAAGCGCGCGGCTGCGGCGTCTCGCGAGGCGTCGCGGTCCAGGCGGCGCGGCGCGGCCCGGGATCACCTCGCACGATCCACCAGGTCGGATCGTTGCCGTCGCCGAGGACCAGTGTGCTGGCGTCGACGAACTCGGCGCGCAGGCTCGCCACGTCGACGATGTCGGCGAGCTCGAGGCGCTGCCAGCAGCGCGGCTCCGGCGCGTCCCAGCACACCCATGCGTCGCCGCGCCACACGGCCAGCCAGGCCCGGGGCGCCGCGAAGCCGCCGTGCACGAGCGGCAAGCCGTCGCCCTGCGGCAAGGAGGTGATCACCTCGGCGGGCCCGGTGACGAGGGCGAGGATCAGCGCGAGCTGCATGGTGCGGGTGTCGGCCGCGGCCGCGTCGCTGTTGCATGCACACGCAAAAATCCTCGCGCCTGCGCATGGCGGCCGGCGCAACGATGCGAGCGCGAGGACCGAACCCGTGGCCATGACACTGACCGCGCTGCTGCTCGCAGGGACCCTGGCCGCGCCGGACGGACCGGGGCTGCGCTTCATCGACGTCGGGCAGGGCAGCGCGCTGCTGTTGGTCGGTCCGGAGGGCCACGCGGTGATGATCGACTCGGGTCCGCCGGGCGCGGCGGAGGCGGTGATCCACGCGCTCGACCTGCACGGGCTGCTGCGCATCGATCTGTGGATCCACACCCACTTCGACGCCGATCACGTCGGCGGCTTCGGGCGCGTGCTCGCGGGGGCGGACGGCGTGCTCAAGACCGGCGACGAGGTCGAGGTGCTGGCGTTGTGGGATCGCGGGCTGGACGGAGCGCCGGAGACCGACGCGGTCGCGGCCTACCGCCAGATCGCGGGCGAGCGACGATCCGAGGCGCGGACGGGCGATCACTGGGAGGCGCCGGGTCTGTCGCTGCGGCTCGTGGCGACCGGAGCACCCGGACCGCTCGCAACGGAGAACGCCCGCGGTCTGGCGATCTGCGTCGAGGTCGGCACGCTTCGAGTGCTGGTGCCCGGCGATCTGCCGGCTGCGCAAGCTGCGGAGGCGGCCGCAGACTGCGGCGTCGTCGACGTGTTGTGGGCGGCGCACCACGGCGGCGCCGATGGGACCTCGGCGGCCGTGCTATCCGTGGCCGATCCCGCCCTCGTCGTCATTTCAGCGGGTCGCGACAACCTTTACTGTCATCCGGCGCCGATCACCCTCGCGCGTCTGTCGGACCGGGCGGTGTGGATCTCGGGTCTGGCCGGGGCAGGTCCACTGGGAGCCTGTGCCGGCCTTGCAACGTCGTTTGGAGCCCAGCATCGGCTGCTGTCGGGGGATCTGTGGCTGGGCGCGGGTGATTGATGGGTTCTACGGCCCGACCCGGTCATTGAGCAGTCATGGGTCGCCGGCCCCCAGGGTGGCCGCGCCTCTATACGCTGTTACACTGCGACGCCAGTGCGCCCCCCCTGTTCACGTGCTCTCCTCGGCCTCGCGCTGCTGGGCCTGGTCTCCGGCTGCGGCGGCTGGCGCGGCCACGGCAACACTTATTACGCTCGCTGGGAGCGGGGGCCGGTCGACCACGAGGCGACCTACCGCTTCGGGCTCCCGGGCGACGGCTGGGCGCCGCTGAAGCAGAAGGGCACGCAGGTGGCCTGGTTCAACGCCGGCCTCGACGCGGCGATCCTGCTCGACAGTCAGTGTGAGAGCCACGGGGACAGCACGCTCGAGCAGTTCACGGACCACCTGCGGATCGACTTTCGCCACTGGGAGATCAAGTCGCAGGAGCCCGGGACTCTGGCGGGGCGCGACGCCTTGCACACCGTGGTGCTGGCGTCGATCGACGGCGGGCCGCAGACGCAGCTCGAGCTGTGGGTCACCAAGAAGAACGGCTGTCTGTTCGACCTCGAGTACATCGTCCCGCCGGGGAATTTTGAGCGCGGCCGGGCGGACTTCGCCCGCGTCGTCGCGGGCTTCGAGTTTCCGATCAAGGGATAGAGGCGAACGGTGCTGAGCTGGCTCGAATCTATCGGCAAGGCGATCCGCGACGGCGTGGAGTGGGCTGGCGCCATGGCGACCATGTTCCTCCAGGCGGTGGGCTCGGGTTTCCGGCGGCCGCTGGGGATCTACGACATCTTTTATCAGATCGTCGCGCTCGGGGTCCGCAGCCTGCCGCTGGCGACCCTGATGGGGGTCTTCGTCGGCATGGCGTTGACCTGGCAGTTCGGCGAGGCGCTGATGAGCTTCGGGGCCAAGAACGCGGTCGGATCGGCGGCCGCGCTGGCGCTGGTGCGCGAGCTGGTGCCGACGATCATGGCGCTGACGGTCGGCGCCAAGATCGCGACCGGCATGACCGCGGAGCTCGGCTCGATGAAGGTCTCGGAGCAGATCGACGCGATCGCGTCGCTCGGCGCCGACCCGGTCAAGAAGCTGATCTGGCCGCGGCTGGCCGCGGCCACGGTGGCGCTGCCGCTGCTGTGCGTCTACGGCAACGTGCTGGCGCTCGGCGGCGGGGCGGTGATCGCCGACAAGGTCTTCGACGTGCCCGCGGGTTACTTCTACGAGACCTACGTCGACGAGCTGTATCCGATGGACTACATCTCGGGCCTGGTGAAGGCGACCACCTTCGGCATGCTGGTCGGCATCATCGGCTGCTTTCAGGGCTTTCAGACCAAGTTCGGCACCGAGGCCGTCGGCATCGCCACGACCAACACGGTGGTGGCGACCAGCGTCTCGATCCTGGTCGCGGACTTCATCTTGACCATGATCTTCTTGCCGGTGGGCTAGTTCGCCATGACGGTGGTCTTCGAGCTCAAGAACCTCAACAAGCGCTTCGGTGACAACGTCATCTACGAGGACATGAACCTCGAGATCGAGGAGGGCGAGACCTTCACCATCATCGGCGGCTCGGGCATGGGCAAGAGCGTGTGCCTCAAGCTGATGATCGGCCTGCTGCCCTACGAGGGCGGCCACGTGCTGTTCAAGGGCAAGGAGGTCGGGGACATGAACCGCGACGAGCTCCGCGAGCTGCGCAGGCACGTCTCGATGGTGTTCCAGGCCGGCGCGTTGTTTGACTCCATGAGCGTGCTCGAGAACGTCACCTACGCGCTGCGCGAGCACACCAAGATGTCGGACCCGGAGATGCTGGAGCGCGCCAAGGAGTGCCTGGACATGGTCGGGCTCGGCTACGACCCCGACATCATCAACCGCATGCCCGCGGGCCTCAGCGGCGGCATGCGCAAGCGGGTCGCGCTGGCGCGTTCGATCGCCATCAAGCCGGAGGTTATCCTCTACGATGAGCCGACCACCGGACTCGACCCCGCGAACATCAACCGCATCGGCAAGATGATCATGAAGCTGCAAAAAGAGCTCAAGGTCACCAGCATCGTCGTGACCCACGACATGCCGATCGCCTTCGAGTGCTCGGACCGCATCGCGATGCTGTCGAACAAGAAGTTCCCGTACATCGGCACCCCGAAAGAGATCCAGCACAGCGAGGTCGAGGAGGTACGCGACTTCGTCCAGGGGCGGTACTACGAGGACAAAGACGATTGAGAGCAGGAGCCACGCATGCGTAAACAAGAAGCCCGTCTCAATTTGATCGTCGGCGCGTTCGTGATCGGCATGGGCGCCCTGCTGGTGCTCTCGATCTTCGTGATCGGGCAGGGCAAGGGGACCTGGAAGGAGAAGGCCGAGATCGCGGCCGACTTCCGCCAGGTCTCCGGCCTCAAGAAGGGCAGCCCCGTGCAGCTCGAGGGCATCGAGATCGGCGTGGTCCAGGACCGCGAGTTCGTCGAGATCGAGTACCCCTGCAACCCTCTGACCGAGGACCGCGGCCGCTTCGGCCAGGGCCGCACGGACGACTGCGACCGCACCATGTTCTGCGCCCCCGAGGGCAAGTGCGCCGAGCTCGAGCCCTACTCGTTCAACAAGGACCTGCACCCGCCCTGCGAGGAGGACGCGCAGTGTCGCGAGGACGAGGTCTGCGTCACCACCGACTTTCGTCGCCGCTACCGCCGGGTCAGCTGGACCGGCAACACCGGCGTCTGCGACGGCTACACGACCAACCACAAGCGCATCCGCGTGACGCTGTCGGTGTTCATGGACAGCCTGAAGCACATCCGCGACGACAGCCGCGCGACGGTCTCGCAGAACGGTCTGCTCGGCGACCAGCTGGTCCAGATCTCGGTCGGGCGGGGCATGCAGATCGAGGCGGGCGGGCGCATCCAGACCACGCCGGCGCTGCTGGAGGAGCTCGACAACGTCAAGGAGCGCCTCGACGGCGTGTTCAGCAAGGTCGAGGAGACCATCGGCGGCAACGCCG
>NZ_JACCSO010000679.1 GCF_013812955.1 Nannocystis sp.
GGCCCATCCTGGGCGCTTCAACGGGTCCGCCGCGATGTCGCGGCGGCGGGAGCCGATCCGTCTGTTCTGCCGTATGCGCAAGCTGAACGCTTCAACGGGTCCGCCGCGATGTCGCGGCGGCGGGGCCCCCCACTGGAGGTGTTCGGGATGACTGCCGAACTCGGGGGCATTTGCACGGGAGGCTACGAACGGACGGCACGGGCAGAGTTTCGTCTTCGGCATCATGCTTGTCAAGCAGCGATTCGGGCCCACCAGCGGCATCGTGGTGCTGTTTGCACGCGAGGCCCGGGGGCGACGCGGTCGGTCCCCGCGTGCGTTTTTTAGGATACCAGAGATTATCCGGGATCGTTGGCCCGGGAATTGCTTTAGGCCCCACGAACCTCCCGGCCTTGCTGGCCGTCGTCGCGCTGTCCCTCGCTGCTTTGGTGGCCATCCTCCTGCTGTCCCGGCGGAGGAAGCCCGTTCTACGCGGCTGTGCACGTGCCGGTCAACCGTTGGGCTCGAATCGCAGGGTGAAGGTCGCGGGCGATGCCGTGGGGAATCTCGTGGCGGTTACAGCGGTGGCCACACACTGCCCCACGCCGCCCGGGTCCGGCGCGCCGGGTGCGAAGCCGTTGATCGACTCAACGTGGCCCACCCCGCCAGCGACGCGGAGCTTGACCGCGAGCCACTCGTCGGTCTGACAAGCCCTCATCTCCGGCGCCAGAAGCCGCTGGACCGCCGCCGGTTGCAGGCGGGGCCGGGGGTCCGGCGTCGTCGGTCGGTCATCGCGGGCGCCTGGCTCTTGCTCCGCGGGCGGAAGGTCCGGGGCCATGAAACCAAGGCTCAGGATCGTCGGCGCGAGGGCTGGATCGTCGCCGCGAGACTGAAGCGCCAAGGGCTCGGCGCGCATGCTGGACGCCCATACCGCGCACAGCAGACCGAGCGCCAGCCCGCCACCCGCCAGCGCGCGAAGCAGGCCGCGACGTGAAGTCGCCGACTCTGTGGCGATGCCGATGTTGACGGCCATCTCGCCATGCGCGCCCGCTGCGTCGTCGTCGGCGTCGGCGTCGGCGTCGGCGTCGGCGTCGGCGGTGGACGTGGCCTGCACGTCGGCGGCGATCACCGCGGCGTGCTCGAGCGGCTCGCTGATCGGCCGGGCGTCGGCCTCGTCGGGCGTTTCTGCGACGGCCGGGCCAGGCTCCGAGATCACCAGGGCGAGCGGAGGCCGGGGGGGCGCCGCGTCGCGCTCGGCCTCCATCTCGATCGCCTCGTGCAGGCGCTCCGCGACCATCGCCATGTCGGAGAGCCGCTCCGCCGGGTTTGGGTTCAGCATCGCCATGAGCACATCATCGACGCTGCGACCATGCCGCCCCGCCGGCAGCGGGATGTACTGGTCACAGGCCTGCGGCGCGTAGGGCAGCTTGCCGGTCAGCAGGCGGTAGAGGAGCACTCCCAGTGCGTAGACGTCGCTGCGCTCGCTCCAGCACCGATCGGCCCGGACCTCGGGCGCCGCGAAGGACAGCGTGTGCAGGGGGCGGCTGTGGAGGGTTGCGAGTGCGTCGGCGGGGCGAGGCTCGTCGCGGAGGTTGAAGAAGCGGTCGGTGAGCAGACAGTCGGCGAAGTCGATGACCTTGACGCGTGGCTCGCGGCCCGCCTCGATCAGGACGTTCTGCGTGCTCAGGTCGCGGTGGATGACGCCGATCGCGTGGACCGAGCGGAGCGCCTCCGCGACCTGGATCCCGACCTTCAACACCTCGGCCGGACGCAGGCGGTTGTCGTCGTCGCAGTAGCGTTGCGCGGGCCGACCCGCGCACAGCTCCATCACCGTGTAGGGGCGCCCATCCGCCGTGCCGCTGTCGAACACCTCCGGGAGCCCGGGGTGACGCAGGGCCGCGAGGACCCACGCCTCGCGCTCGAAGCGAGCGCGAGCGTCGGGGTTGCCCTCGAGGCGCTCGAGCAGTCGCTTGAGCGCGACCGGGCGGCGCAGCTTGCAGTGATAGGCGCGGAAGACCTCGGCCTCGGCGCCGGTCGCCAGGTGTTCGCGCAGCTTGATCCGCCCGGCGAAGACGCCCTCGTCGACGGCCGTCGCATGCACGGCACGTAGCGCCGTCAGCTCGCGGTGGAGCTTCGCCGCGGTCGGCGTGCGCTCGTCGATGTTCCACTGCAAGGCGGCCATGATGACGCGCTCGAGGTCCTCGGGGATCTGCGCCCCCGGGTTCACCGCGCGGACGGGCGTCGGCATGAGCGGATCGTCCGGCAGCTTGCCGGTGCAGAGCTGATACAGCGTGACTCCGAGCGCGAAGATGTCGGTGCGCGCGTCGGGCTCCTGCAGGCCGGCCTCGGGGGGCATGTACTCGCGGGTTCCGACCACGGATCCGACCGCGGTGCCCCGGGGCCCGCACACGGGCGTGAAGCTGCGATCCTGTCGGCCTCTAAAGCGGAGCGAGGTCCGGGCGGCCCCAAGATCAATGAGCTTCACGAACACGCGGCGCGAGGTGTGGTGCGTCCACATGATGTTCTCGGGCTTGACGTCGCGGTGCAGGACCCCCGCCTCGTGCAGGCACGCGAGTGCGTCCGCGACCTGGATCCCGATCTCCACGACGGTCGCCCACGCCAGCGGCCCACCTTCCACGAGGCGGTCCTTGAGATCCTCGCCGGGCAGGAAGCGAAGCACCATGTACGGCATGCCCCCCGGCTGGACCGTGCCGCGGACGACGACATCGACGAGGTTTTCGTGATGGACGTTGCTCAACACCTCGGCCTCACGCAGGAAGCGCGCGCGCGAGTCGGGCGAGTCGTCGCGGAGGATCTTGATCGCCACCCGGCACCGCAGGAGACGATCTGTCCCGAGGTACAGGTCCGCCATGCCGCCCTCGCCGAGTCGGCCCTTGACCTCGAAGCGGTCATCCAACATGGCGCCGGTCAACGCTGGCCGCGGCAGCTCACCGAGCGGGTGTTCGGTCCATCCCTTCGGCAGCTTCGCGGCGTCGCGGGCGGGGCGCGTGTCGGCACGTTGGGGCGTGTCCATGCCTGCATGGTGCCACAACCTTGCGATCAGGGTCCGCCATGGCCTGCGCAGCTCGGCCGCCTCACAGCCCCTATATAGTGGATGCTCCGCGAGCAGGACTCCGCGGCGATCAGCATGATCGACGCGGAGGGGTCTGGTATCCTGGCGCCGATGGCCTGCTTCACCTCGCTCATGCTCACCGCGGCCATGGTCGCCGCTCCGATCCCCGCGGCGGCGGTGGACCCCATGGGGGCCCTGCTCAAAGCGATCCAGCAGGAACAGGATCGCAGGCAGTTCAAGCGCGCGGCGGACCTCGCCGCACCCGCGTCGCAACGCACAGATCTTCGCCCGGCCGATCGCTTCCTGCTCGCGGGGCTCGCCGCCGAGAGCTACGGCGAAGCCTTCAAATACGGCGGCGCACCTCGGCAACCTCGTAACGCTCCGGCGTACCTCTGCGCGCAGCGGGCGGTGCTGCAAGAGGCGATCGCGCTGACCAAGGACCGGCAGAAGCTCAACGCGGTGGACGACGCTCTGGGCAAGGTCGCCGCGCAGCTCGCTCAGGTCGCGGCGAGCGGGCGCGACGTGCCCTGCGCGCTGGCCCCCGTGGGCAGTGAGGCCGAGCCGACGCCGCCTGCCGAGACACCACCCGCCGAGACGCCGCCCGCCGTGGCGACCGAGACGGCAACGGTGACGCCGCCCGCTGTGGCGCCGCCCGCTGTGGCGACTGGTAGGGTCCCGACACGATCACCGGCCGACACGCGCCGGGTGTGGGCCGGGATCGGGACGCTGGTGCCGGGCCTCCTCCTGTTGGTGCCGATGGCCGCCGTGTTGGCGCAGCGCGGCCAGGTCGAGCGCAGCCTCAGGCAGCTCCAGGCCGACACCATGGGCCGCGCCCTGACCGATGGGGAGCTCCAGCGGGCTGCGTCCCTCGACCGCCAATTCCGGGGCACCACGACCGCCGCCGCGGTCCTGGGGGCCGCTGGGGCCGCGCTGGCCGTGACCGGGCTCGTCTTGCTGGCGACCCGACCGCGGCGGGCTCAGGTGGCGGTGGCCCCGTGGGGGGCGCGCGGCGTCGGCGGACTCGTCCTCGAGGGAAAATTCTAGTATGCGCGATTTCATCCCGGCCTGTACCATCATCACGACCATGCGACCGATCTCCGCGACAATCCTGGTGCTGGCCGTGGGCTGTCACTCGCCCACGTACCTCGCCATCACGGCCGCGCACGATGCGTATGACTCGGCGACCACGGGCGACGTGGATCCGACGACGGAGGCGGCCGCCAGCGGTACGACCGACGCGGGCGGTGAGTCACTCGGCGAGAGCACGAACGTCGGGACCGACACGGGCGATGCGGACGACGCGAGCGGCCCTGGCGACGCGGGCGTGAGTGCCACCGAGGACACGGGCACCGCGGGCGAGGAGACCGGCGACACCGACACGGGCGAGCCGGCGGCGCTGCCGAGCATCCTCTCGCTGTCGCTCCCCGCGAAGGTCTACGCGGCCGGGCCGGTAAAAATCGAGGTACTGACGGAGCACACGCTGTCGGTGCAGATCGAGGTTGACGGCGTGGACCTCGGCGAGCTGGCCGACGCGGGCGATGGTCTGTTCATCGGCGTGCTACCCGTGCGCGGCGCGATCGACAACGGCCTGCACGAGGTCAAGGTCATCGCGAAGCAGGGGCCGCACGAGGTCGACCAGACCGCGGGCTACGAGGTCTCCACGCCCAAGCCCGGCACGATGGCCTGGCTCACGGCTGGACCGGCGGGCAGCCGCACGAATCGCCTGGCCCTCACCGCGGAGGATGATGTGCTCGAGGGCGGCCAGATCGAGATCAACAAGGTCACGCGGCCGAGCCTGCGCAAGCGCTCGGCGCTCACGGGCGCGGAGCTGTTCTCGAAGCCGCTCGACACCCGCGAGGGCTCCGTCGCGGATCTGGCGGTGCGGCCGGATGGGCGCGTGTGGGTCGCCATGAACGTGCGCAAGCAAGGCGAGCCGTCGCCGCGGCCGCGTATCGCCCTGTTCGAGGCGGACGGCACGTTCACCGGGATCGAGGCGTTCGGCGACCTCGGCCAGGGCGTGCGCGCCATCGCGGCCGACGCGGAGGGTGGCTGCTTCGCGACCGGCTTCGCGTCGGCCGGGAAAGACCTCGACATCGGCCGCTGGCGGATCGACGACGCGGGCGTGCAGACGCTGGGCGACCCCTACGATTACGCGCCGAAAGAAATGGAGAAACACAGCTTCTCCGAGTTCGCGAGCGACGTCGTGATCATCGGCGACGTCGCGTGGGTCGTCGGCGCGAGCGACGGGTTGCATGATGGTCCATTTCTTTTGGAGACGCGTGGCATCCTCGTGCCGATGGACCTCCACACCGGCGAGATCCTGGACCCGGTGATCGTCGCCGGCCCCAAGGGCACGTTCACCCAGAATGTGTTCTTTGGCGCAAGCCCGCACCCCGATGGTTTGCTTGTGACAGGATACGGCTGTAACGACACGTGTACGGAGTATCGCATCGAGACCACGCTCTACGATCTCCAGTCGGGCATGCTGCTCTGGTTCGCGTACGAGGTCCCGAGCGGGCTGAAGCTCCAGTACGGCAGCGACATTGTGCTCGACTCGCAGGGCCGCGCGCTCGTGGCCGGCGTCGTCACCGAGAACGGTGCGCTGCGGGGCTACGTCTTCGCGCGCCCCGTCTACGGCAACTCGGGGTCTCCTGCCCTCTTTGATCACTGGTTCCCGGCCTTCGCCCCCTCCGCGGTGCTCGGCATCGTCGTGGACACCTACGACCGCATCTCCCCGGCCGGCTATATCACCGTGAATGGCTCGATCCAGGCCCGCCTGGTGCGGATCAACGGGTGAGCACGTGAGAACGCGGGCCGGGAGGCCGCGTGCTCACTGGGGAACGAATTGCCCGCACGCCTCGCCGATCAGGTCCGCGGCCTGGTCGAAGAACGGGGCATAGCTGGGGGCGCAGGTGTCCCCCTCGACATGGTAGGGGAACATGTTGATCAGATCGAGAATCTTCGCACCTCCGTTGTTCCAACTGCAGGTCTGATCAAAGTCTTTCATTGGTTGAGGCGTGACAGCGAGCGCAACGATCGCGTTTGGATCGCCGCCCTTCGCGTCGACGACGGCCTTGTATTGCTGGTAGGGCCAGCTTTTCGACTCGGTGTCCTCGGTGTCGTTGATGGATACGATGACGAGCAAGGCATCGTCCCGCAAGAACCCCGCGTTGCAGCCGCCCTCCGCGTTGATATCGGGGGCGAGCGCGGCGATCAAGGCGTCGCCCATCGGCGGGTCGCCGCCGTTGTAGCCGACCTTGGCGATGCACTCGAGCGCGTCGTCCATGTAGGGCTCGCCACCGATGATGTAACGGTTGCCCCCGTAAAGCTCGCACCGACGGTTGGCGGCTCCGTTACCCGCGTTGAAGGTGAGCCCCGCGGCGAGGGTCTCGTCGCACGGCGTGATGAGCTTCGGGAAGATGTTGCACTGGTAGCCGTCATCATCCGGGGCGCAGTGTGGGGCGTACATAGGGCAACCCCACCATGCCTCCTCGCAGTTCCACCCAGGCCATTTGCCGGTTGGATTGGCCACCATGATGTGTACGTCGAAGTCGGCGAGCTTATCCTGGATCGTGGCGACAAAGCCCGGGAAGCTCGCCAGGAGTTGCGCCTGCTCCGTCTTCATCGTGCCCAGGCTCGAGATCAAGAACAGCAGGTCCACCTTGCCCTTGCAGCCTTCCGGCTGCACCGGCCCGAAGTCCTCCACCGCCCCCACGTCGCGGAGCACGCCCGTGCTCATACTCTCCGCGCTGCCAGGCCCCGCCGAGTCATCGGCGGGCCCGGTCGATGACGTGCTACCGCTTGTCGAGCTGGTGCCTGTCGATGCGGGCGCCGCGGTGACCACGGGCCCGGTCGAGAAGCCCGGCGGCGACGGGTCCCCGCAGGCGGCGAGGACCAGGGCGGCGAGGGTGGCTTTGCGCATCGTCTCGCAAGCGTAGCGCTCGTCGCCGCCGCTGTCAGCGGCTACAGCGGGCCCGACTTCCGCTTGTAGACCTTGCTCATGGCCCACCCGGCGGCGAACAGGGCGCCGAAGCCCCCGATCCCGGCGACCACGGCCCGCTCGCGGGTCCACAGCGCCGGACGCTCGCCCGCCTCGCCCATCACGGCGGGGTCGGTTACGAGGGCCTCCCGGCCCTTGCGGACGGGCCGGTCGCCGTCTTCCCACGCCGGGGGGACGGGGTTGGCGACCCGAAGCGGCGGGACGTCCGGCTCTGGCTCTTCGGGCTTGCCGTCGCCTGCGCTGAGGCGGGCCTTGATCCCGAACTTCGGCGGAAACTTGGGGACGCCGGACGCGAGGAGCTGGGCGCGCCAGTCTTTGCCCCGGTGATACTCGTCCTCGGGGACGTCGAGCATGTTGATCGCCTTGCGGGCCTCGCTCTTGAGCAACAGGTCCCGCACGTCGTCCAGCAAGGTCTGCAAGGCAGGGTCGCCCGCGAAGGCTGCGTCGGTGCGCCGCACGTACGCGGAGACGAGGCTGTATTTCAGGTTGTGGCGCTGCCGCTTCTGGAGCACGTTGAGCGTGTCGCGGATCGCGGGGTTGCGGTAGTAGATCGTCCCCAGGCAGTTTTCAAAACCCTTCGACGGCTCGTCGAGGATCGGCAGGAAGCCTCCCGAATAGCCGCTATTGCGAAAGAGGTTGTGCGACTTCATTTGCTCGCGGGGGCGCCCCGAGGGAATGTCATACTTCGTGTAGATCGGGCGCATCGTCGTCCCTCCGAGCACGCCGCAGGCCCACGACCCCACGCCGTAGTAGACCGCCGATCCGAAGAAGCCCTCGAGGTTGCGGCTCTGGATGGTGCCATCGGGCTTGAGATTCTTGCTCCACCACGGGAACACGCGCTCGCGGAGGTAGTCGATCCCCGCCTCGCAGTAGTCGAGCCAGGCCGCGTGCATGCGGGCGCAGTCGAGGCGGTAGAGGTACGGCGAGCCGGGCTTGGTCGCCCACTCCCAGGCTAAGCCGGCGAAGCGCGCGGTGGCCGGGTAGAAGTTGCCGGTGTCGATGACGTAGTTTGCGCCGCTGGTGGGATTGGTGGCGCTGTACGGGCCGCGCGGGTCATCGCCGCCCTTGAGGAACGCCTTGAACGCGGGGCCTTGGGGGTCCAGGTTGACCTGGATCACGGAGGTGAGAATCGTCGTACCCGGGATCAGGCCAACGCCGCCTGAAGGAACGAACGCCTCGCCCTCATCGCCCGCGAATTCGTCACTCCAAGACTCGACCTTGCCTTGTGCGAAGGCAAAGCCCCGATCGCGTTCGATGCCGACCCACTCTCCTTTGAACCGCGGCATAAAGAGCGGCGTCCAGTCCTGGGTCTGCAGGATGGTGCGGACTTGATTCTGAACGAGCCCGGAGTCGGTCACACCGTCTGCCGTCTGGAGTGGGGGGAAAGAGCGATACAGGGCCTCACGCACCGCCGCGTCGTTCTTGTCTTCCTTGGCCTTCCGTGCCTTGATGATCTTGACGATCCCGGTCGCCAAGGCCGCCAGCGCGGCGCCGATCTGGCCGACGATCGGGATCGCGGTGCCGACCGCGGCGAGGCCCACACCGAGGGTGACGGTGGCCAAGGCTTTGCCGGCCTTGCCCTGGCTCGCCGCGTCGAAGATGTCCGCCACATCGATCTCAGTCAGGGCCGTGCCGATCGGCGTGGCGTCGATGACGGACTTGAGCCCTCCGAGTAGTTCGGTGGGATAGTTGTTGAACTTCGTGATCTGAGTGCCGAAGTTTGTGGCCAGATCAAAGAGCAGGATCCGCGACCCTGCGCGAAGATCACGGGCCTGCCTCGCCGCCGTGGTCTCGAAACGATCCAGGCCCAAGCCAGCGGCGATCGATGGATCGATCCAAGCATTCTGCAGCTCCTGGTGGGACGGAAACTCCGACCTAAACTGCTCATACTCGCCAACGGCGGCGCCGAAGGCCGCTCCGAACTCGCTGGTGCCCGGACGTAAGGCTACCATGATGCACCCGCCTCATCGCTCGACTTGGCACGTGATGTTCTCGAGGCACACGTACCCGGACGGACAAGGCCGCTTGTCGTCGCAATACACGAGGCAACGTCCGCGATCACAGGTCGCAGTGAGCCCGGCGAGCGAGGGGCAGTCGGAGTCGGTGCAGGGATCGACTGCGTTCTTGCACGAGGGGCCGTTCGTGCATTGCAGCTCGCAAATGCTCGACATGGCCGTGAAGCGGCACAATGCCCCGTCGTCCTCACACTTGTAGTCGCAGTCGCATGGCGGGTAGTTGGGATCGAGGTCGCCGACGACGGCGTCCACGGTGCAAGCCGCGGCGCCCGAGCTCGACTCTCCGGTCTCGTCGCCCGGGTCGGACTTGCAGGCCAGGGCGAGCAGGAGGGCGGGCAGGACGAGGGCTTGGAGGCGCATGAGCGCGCTTCTACCATGACCCCCGGGCGAGGTTCCAGGATCCGGGCGGTCACGGGGACCTCCCGAGGTGGACGGCCTCTTTGCCGTCGATGGCCAGGCGGGCGACGACGCAGCCCTCGGTGGCCTCGAGGCAGCAGCTCCGGGTCACGGGCACCTGTCGCCAGCGCTCGAGGGCCACGCCGTTGCAGCGGGCCTGCCCGGACACCAGCATGACGGCGATCGCCCGATCGCCCAGCGCCTCCACGCAGCTCTCGCCGGGGCCCATCACCACGGCCTCGAGCTTGAACGCCCCGAGGACCAACACAGTACGGTCAAACATGGTTCCACTTCCTTTCAGCTTCGCATCGGCATGACGAGCGTGATGTTCCTCGACTCCAGCGCCGCGAGGACCGGGCCGCGGGCGTCGCGACGGGTCCTTGGGAGCGCGGGATCTGGCCAGGGCATGACGAGCAACGGGCCGCCTGGCGCGGTGAAGGCGAGCGCGACGTAGACGCCTGAGGGCAGGCCCGCGAGGGCCTTGCGCATGAAGGTCGCATCGACGTGGACGACGAGCGGCGGGCCGTCGATGAAGAGGTCACGCAGGGTGAAGCTGAACGTGTCGCTCGCGATCGAGAGCGGGCTGTCGACCTTGATCTCTGCGCTCTCCTTCGCGGACGCGAGCGGCTTGATGGCGCCGATCAGCTCGGCCGCGTTCACAACGCACACGGTGGCGATGTTGCTGGCCGACTCGATCGCTTCCTCGAAGCGGACGGGCTTGACCGGCGCGCGGGCGGCGACGTAGGTGAACAGATCCGTCGCCACGGCGAGGTGTCCCGGGTGGCCCGTCGACGTCTGGATCCGCAGGGGTGGGGCCGCCGTGTCCTTGCGGCCCCGGCGGCCCCCAGTCTTCTCGTACTCCTGGAGGAGCTTGTGCAGGCGGACGAGGGCCGGATACGCGATCGACTGGCCGCCCAGCGCGGCCGCGGCGGGGGTGGACACCGAGGCCATGGCGAGCATGTGGCCATCGCTGGCGAACGCGGTGAGCCGCTCGCCCTCGGCCTGGAATGAGAGCTGATGCAGCTTCGGTCTGCCCGCGTCGGTCGACACCGCGAACAGGGTGCGATCGAGCAGGCTCATGAAGACGTCCAGCGGGATCTGGGCGTCGCCGGAGAGGCCCGCGTCAAGCGGGATCGGGACGTAGGCCGCGGTCGGGACGGAGACTTGCCGGCCGCCGGACCCGACCTGCAGGGTCGCCTCGCGCGGCTGCTTCTGCACCTGCAAGGCCCCGGCGGTGAGGTGCTTGGTACTCATCGCGAGCTGCTTGCTGTCCACCGTCGCGTCGCCGGGGCTGATGCAGCGCGTGGTGGTGAAGCGCAGCTCGAAGAATGAATCCGGCGAGCCGACGCGGAAGAAAACATGGCCGCGACACTCGATCTGGACGAGGCGCAGCGTCTTGTCGTTGGGGAGCGCCACGCGACGGATCAGGTTGAGCGCGCCCTGAAATTCTCTCGCCTCGACCATAAAGGACAGGTCACCCGCGGCGGCGGGGACCGGCGGCGCGAGCGGTGCGGGCTGCGACGCCGCGGGCGCGGCTGCGTCGTCGTCGTCGTCGTCGTCGCCG
>NZ_JACCSO010000700.1 GCF_013812955.1 Nannocystis sp.
TCGACCTGCAGATCCCACGAGGCGCCGCCCCCGGCGGGCCGCACTTCTACCCCGCAGCGGCCCGCCAGAGGCATGCTGGCGCCCTTTACCTGCAAAAGGACCAGTCCGGGACCCTGCGGCAGCGGACCGTGCGGCCTCCCCGCCATTCCGCCGTGGACCCAGCCGCACAGCGCCAGTGCCAGCGCGAAGCTGCCCACCCGCACGCGCCCGATCACGCCGAACCACAGAATGAAGACTGCCAGGCTCACAGCCCCCACCAGGACCCCTGGCGCGGCATCGCCGGGGTCATGCGCGAGACCGAGCGTGGTCCCTGCGGTGAACGCGAGCGCCAGAAGGAGGGCCGTCATGACCCCGGGATTCGGCCAGCAGCGGGCCTTTGTTGCGGGTGTCCGTCCACCCGGTGGGTGATCTCGCCCCGGCCCGTTCGAACGCACCGCTAAATTGCCACCGCCGGCTGCCAGGCCCTACACTAGGCCCAATCGTGCTGCTGACGAAGATCTGGGCTGCAATCCTTGCATGTCTCGCGACGGCCTTCCTCGCGGGGATGTTCCTGTTGTCCTTTGGCACTGCGGGTGGGTTCACCGAGGCCGACCGTGCGGCGTTGCAGGCGACCACCGAAGCCGGCGTCGCCGCGCTCGCGGCGGAGATCCAGGCGTCGCCTGTGTCTCGCGCGCCCGCGATGCTGCAAGACCCGACCTTGCGGGCCGCGTTGTTCCCGACGCCGAACAAGGATGGCTCGCTGCCGCCGGTCGACGTCCCGGGCACGCTGAGCAACGTCGCCAACACCGGGCTGTTCCAGGACTACCCGCAGATGACCGTCGCCTTGCTCGACACCACCGGCGCCGTGATCGCGTCGCATGGCGCCGAGGTCGAGAAGATCGGCGAGGTCGCCAAGCTGCCGGCGTTCATCAACGTCACGCCCGATCGCGAGGAGCAGTTCTCGGCGACGCTCGGCGGCACGCTCGAGGTCGTCAAGGTCTCGGAGGCGCTGCGCAACGGCATGCGCCTCGTGGCGATCCATCCGCTCGATCTCGGGGCCAAGTCGTTCTTCCGCCAGATCCTCGGCACCCGCAGCCCCGCCGCGCTGATCCGTGACGGCGCCGCCCTCGAGAACGCCAAGATCAACGACCAGAACATCGGCGACGCCTTCACCAAGCTCGCCGGTGAGCACGGCAAAGAGGCGCCCCCCGTCGGCGCCTCCCAGCCCTTCCGCGTCGGCGAGGGCCTCGCCGCTCGCATCGGCGCCGTCGGTCGCGTGCCCGGCCCCGCCGGCACCGGCGACAACGGCACCATGCTCGTCGTGCTCTCCGACAAGACCGCCGCCGCCGGCCAAAAAGAGCTCATGCCCGCCCTGCGCGAGGCCACCAGCAACGGCATGACCAGCGAACACTGGTTCGCGCTCATGTTCGTGCTCGCCCTCAGCCTCGCCCTCGCCCTCTACCTCCCCACCATGGAGGTCTCCGCGCCGCTCAAGCGCCTCACCGGCGAGTTCAACGCGATGCGCAACGGCAGCCAGCAGCAGCTCTTCTACGACACCTACGGCAGCGGCCCCATCGCCGACCTCGCCCGCGCCGCGCACCAGTACCACGAGGCCCTGCGCACCAGCCTCCAGACCGCCGAGTCCGTCGAAGAGGGCGACGACAAGCGCGGCGCCTCCCGCCGCCTGCCCGCCGTCAGCCAGACCCGCTCCAACCGCCGCGTCCCGCCCGGTCGCACCGGCGCCCAGCAGGCCCCCGAGCCCCCGAGCCGCCCCGACCACGACGAGGCGCCGACCCTGGCCCACAACCCCGTGCCCGCGCCCTCCCAGCAGCAGCAGCAGGGCGGCCGCGGCCCCGGCTTCTTCACGATGCCGGCGACCAAGCCGCTGCGCTCCCGCGAGACCGTCATCGGCAACCTGATGACCCTCGACAACGACCCGAACGCGCCCGAGCCGGCCAAGGACGACGCGGTCCGCGAGGCCTACTACCAGGAGGTCTTCGAGGAGTTCGTGAAGTTCAAGGTCGAGAACAACGAGAGCATCGACAACTTCACCTACGACAAGTTCGCGACCAAGCTGCGCGCCAACACGGCGGAGCTGATGAAGCGTCCGGACGTAAAGGACGTGCAGTTCTCGGTCTACATCAAGGACGGCAAGGTCGCGCTCAAGGCCCGCGTCGTGCGCGCTTGAGCGGGCGCTGCGGCGTCGCTTCACGCGATTGACCGCGGCCGCTCGAGTGGCCAAGCTGACGGCCGGACCCCAGGGTCCGGCCGTTCGCGTTTAATCGCCGCCACCAGCCCCTACAGAGCACACCATGGCCATTTTGAAGGTCGCCCAGATCGGTCATCCCATCCTGCGCCAGCAGGCCCGCACCGTCCCGCTCGAGGAGCTGAGGACGCCCGGCTTTCAGGCCTTCATCGACAGCATGATCGAGACCATGCGTGACGCCGCGGGCGCCGGCCTCGCGGCCACTCAAGTGCACGAGCCCGTGCAGGTGTGCGTGATGGAGGTCAAGGACAACCCGCGCTATCCGTACAAGCCCAACATCCCGCTGACGATCCTCGTCAACCCCGTGCTGACCCCGCTGTCGGAGACCAAGTTCGAGAACTTCGAGGGCTGCCTGTCGGTGCCCGACCTCCGCGGCATCGTCCGCCGCCACGTCGAGCTGCGGGTCCAGGCGCTCGATCGCCTCGGCGAGCCGATCGACCGCATCGTCCGCGGCATCACGGCCGGCACCTTCCAGCACGAGTGCGACCACCTCCAGGGCACGCTCTTCATCGACCGCGTCGAGGACCCCCGCACCCTGTGCACGTGGAAAGAATTCGCCCGCCAGCACGAGGCCCGCTTCCGCGAGCACGTCAAGGAGATCGTCGAACACTACGGCTCTTAGCCCCGCCGCCAATTCGGGCCCCTGAGCCCGCAGCTCGGGCGCGGGCACACTCCCTCGCGGGCACACTCGGCCCGCCGTGCTATCCTCGCCCCCTCCGCCGTGACCCCGCTGCGCAGAACCATCCTCGCCTCTCTCGGCTCGGTCGTCCTCCACGTGTCGACCATCGCGCGCCTCTCGTGCGGCTTCAACGTCGACATCGAGATGCCCGACATCGAGTTCGAGCTGACGGAGATGGACTTCGTCGACCCGGACCAGCAGCTCGGCGACAAGCCGCCGCCGCCACCGCCGCCCGAGCCCGAGGTCATCCCCCAGCCGATGGGCCCCGAGCTGCCGCCCGAGGGCCTCGGCCCCAAGCCCGAGGAGAAGCCCCCCGAGCCGCCCAAGCCCAAGGTCTTCGGCGAGAAGACCACCCGCGTCGACGAGCTCGGCCCCGCCAACAGCAACTTCTACATGTTGCTCAACGCGCGCAAGGTCGCCGGCCTGTCGTTCGCCGACAACATCGTGGCGATCATGGCGCCGCTGCCCGACTTCCAGCTGATCATCGACGGCGGCGGCTTCCAGGCCCTGCGCGACTTCAACTACCTCGTGATCGCCAGCCCCAACCTGCGCGACCTGACCCAGACCTTCCTCGCGGTCCAGTACAAGCTCTCGCAGCAGGAGATGATGGCGGGCCTCGAGCGCGCCGCCGAGCTCGACGGCGAGAAGATCGAGTGGATCGAGCGCGACGGCCACACGATGGGCAACCCCGCCCCCATCAAGGACCCGAGCAAGGACACCGACCCGCGCTGGTTCGTGTTCCTCGACGACAAGGTCGCCGTCTACGTGCGCGAGGAGTTCCTGCCCTCGATCGCCAGCGGCCCCGACGACAAGAAGGGCAAGACCGCCGGCAACTTCGTCGCCAACCTGATGAAGATGAAGACCTTCGCCGCCCGCGAGCCCCGCGCGGGCCTGCAGCTGGTCCTCAAGGACATCAAGGCCAGCGTCAAGATCAAGTCGAGCCCCTTCGAGATCCCCGACGGCGTCGAGCTCATGGCCGAGGCCGCCGCCAGCCCCGAGCTCGTCATCAAGGTCGACTTCCTCGACGACGTCGCCGCCAAGCGCTTCGAGAACCAGTGGAAAAACGACCTCCCCAAGTTCATCGACGACAAGGTCCCCTTCATCTTCCGCGGCAGCGTGCGCGGCCTCTACGAGGACACCAGCTTCATCCTCGACGGCAAGGTGATCACCCTGCGCAGCAAGTTCACCGAGAGCCAGGCCAGCCTCATGCTCGAGCAGATCGCCGCCGGCTCGAGCAAGATGCTGCGCCGCACCCCCGAGGAGCTCGAGGCCGCCCGCCTGCGCCGCGAAGAGTGGTGGAAGCTGCGCCAAAACGGCAAGCTGACCCCCTCCCAGGCCCTGGAGAAGCAAAACGCCGGCAAGGCTGCGCCCGACCCCAAGACCCCGCCCGACCCCAAGGCTCCGCCCGAGCCCGAGCAAGGGCCCAAGCCCGAGCCCGACGTGCCCGCGCCGCCCCCTGCGAACGAGGCCCCGCCGGCCCCGGGCGAGGCCCCGCCGCCGTCCGTGAAGGACGACGCGGTGAAGGCCGAGCCCTCGCCATGACTTGTGAGACTCGCGGGCCAGGCCCGCTCCGCGAGCCTCGCTAGCGGTCGCGCAGCACGCCGAGCTGGTAGCGCCGCAGCACCGGCGCCTTGCCCGGATCGTTAAAATACGAGCTGCGGGTCGGGTCGGTGATCCCGTGGAAGTCGAGCTCGCCGAGCAGGTTGACGACGCCCTCGTGGTCGAGGCGCTGCATCGCCGCGAGCTCGTCGGCGGTGATGCCCACGACCTGCAAAAACAGCAGCGATCCGAAGGGCGTGTTGATCTTCCCGAGCAGCGGGTCCGGCACGCAGGCCAGGCAGGTCAGCGCGCTCCCCTGGCCCTGCGCGATCGAGCCGCCGAGCTCCGCGCAGTGGCCCGTGTCGAACCCCTGCCGCCGGCCGAGCACGTAGCGTCCGAGCCCCTGCAGGGCCCGTAGCGGCCACGCCGGCGGCGTCGTCTCATCCGCCGCGCGCGGCGTTCGCATCGTCAACTCGAAGCCGAAGCCCGACACATTCGGGTCCTCCGAGCTCTTCTCGAACAGCTCGCTCAGCCCATAGCTGACGAAGTGCCAGTGCAGCGGCCGCACCCCCTCGTACACCGCGATCGCCGGCAACGGACTCGGCGTATCGAGCTCGTACGCGGTCTGACTGGCGAACTGATGCGGCACCTGGCGCCCGTACAGCCGGGCCAGCGCCGCGTCGATCGCCGCCCAGCCAGGAGCCTCTTGTTCCCCCGCCATCGTACTCACAGCCGCCGCTCGAACTCCGCCATGAACTCGCACAGCGCCGCGACGCCGGCCTCGGGGAACGCGTTGTAGATCGAGGCCCGAAACCCGCCGACCAGGCGATGGCCCTTGAGCCCGTCGAAGCCGGCCTTCTGCGCCTCCTTTAAAAATCGGCTCGAGAGCGCCTCGCGCTCGGCCTCGGGCGCGCCGTTGGCCGTCCAGGTCACGTTCATGCGCGAGCGGCTGCCCGGCTGCGCGTGCGCGCGAAACACCTGACTGCGGTCGAGCGTCGCGTACAGCTGCCCCGCCTTGCGCTCGTTGACCGCCGCGATCGCCGGCATGCCGCCCTGGTCGCGCATCCACTCGAGCACCAGCTTGAGCACCAGCACGCCGAAGGTGTTGGGCGTGTTGTAGAGGCTCGGCTCCTTCGCGTGCGTCGCGTAGCGAAGGACCACCGGCACGTGCGCCGCCGGCTTTTTATTGAGAAGATCCTTGCGGATGTAGACCAGGGTCACGCCCGAGGGCCCGAGGTTCTTCTGCGCGCCCGCGTAGCCGAAGGCCGCGCGCTCGAGCGCCATCGGGCGCGAGCCCGCGTGGCTCGAGAAGTCGATCACCAGCGGCACACCGCCGGCCGCCTCGGGGATCTCCGCGTACTCGGTGCCGAAGATCGTGTTGTTGGTGGTGATGTGCAGGTAGCTCGCGTTCGCGTAGGCCTCGGCCGGCGGGAACGCGGGGATGCGATCGTAGTTGCTGGCCGCTGAGCTGGCGATCACCGTGGTCTCGCCGAGGCCCTGG
The DNA here is from genome assembly GCF_013812955.1 of Nannocystis sp. Classification (GTDB taxonomy): domain Bacteria; phylum Myxococcota_A; class Polyangia; order Nannocystales; family Nannocystaceae; genus Nannocystis. Next base: position 5,965 of record NZ_JACCSO010000700.1, read on the forward strand.
CTCTCCGCGATCGCCTTCTGCGACCACACGCCGGTGTCGATGTACGCCGCCGGCTTGCCGGCCTCGCGCAGGTTCATCGCCAGCATCGCGAACTGCAGGCTCGCGCCGCCCTGCAGGAACAGCACCTGATGGGTCTCGGGGATCCCGAGCACGTCATGGCACAGCTGCTCCGCGCCGAAGGTGACGGCCTCGTAGGGCTTCGAGCGGTGCGAGATCTCGAGGATCGACAAACCGACGCCGGGGGCGGTCGCCGCGTGTCCATCGGCCCGGAGCTCGCGCACGGCCTCGGCCGCGCGCTCGAACACCACCGGGGGCAGGATCGCGGGGCCGGCCGAGAAGTTCCACAGCTTGGGTGTTTCTGCGCTCGCCATGGGCAGGGAAGCTAGCGCAGAGCCGGCCGCGGCGACAGCCCCCTCGGCTCGCGCCCGCAACGCCAAATCAGCGGCGGAGGCCGCGGGTAGCGAGTCAGCGGCGGAGGCCGCGGTAGCGAGTCAGCGGGCCGTCACGCAGAACTTCTCGTGCTCGGCGCAGCGGATCCGCACGTGGAAGTGCACGACGTGGCCCTTCTGGTGGCGGATGACGGCCTTTTTACCCTTGGTGCTCTTCGGCGTGTTCGGCCATTGCAGCCACTCGGACAGCTGGTCCTTGGTCGCCCCCGCCTCCCGCGCCGCCTTGTACAGCCGCTTCTGCAGCTGGTGATCGAGGAAGATGTACTCCACCTCGCCGCTGCCGAGGAACGCGTGGATCAGCTTCCAGGTCACTTTCCAGTCGACGTCGCTGGCGGTGGTGTGTTTTTTACCCTCGGCGGCCACGGTGATCGGCATACGAATGTCGATGTCTCGCCCGCTCTGGTGCGACTTGTGGGGCCGGAAGCGGCCGCCGCGGGCCCTGCTGATCCCGCCGATGACCACCCCCCGCTTGAAGCCGGTCTCGTGGCGGAAGCGGGTCACCGCCGCCATCAGCTGGGTGATCGCGTGGCTCGAGCCCCAGCTCTCGTCGGGCTTGCGGCGGGTGTAGAGGTCCGGCCGGTCGGGCAGCTCGACGCCGCGGACCAGCCGCCCGCGGCTCGGCCGGCCGATGCTGATGCCGCCCGCGCGGACCCGGATCTGCGCCAGCTTGCTCGCCAGGCCGGAGGCGGCCTGCGCCGAGGGCGGCGGCGGGTCGCGCCAGAACACCAGCTTCTTCTTGGCGACCAGCGTGGTCTTGCTCGCCTTGGCGAGCGCGCGATTCCAGGTCCGCAGCTGCTGGGCCTCGAGACCGAGCTCCCTGGCAACGCTGTCCCAGGTCTCGCCTTTTTTGATGATGTGCTCGAGGCGCTCGCGCGGCGGCGGTGGATTGACGGCCTGCACCCGCAGGTCCTTCCCGGCCGTCAACTTCGGGTCATCGCCCCGCAAGTTGTTCATCAACTTCAGCTTCTTGGGGTCGGCGCCATAGCGCTGGACGACCTCATCGAACCGTTCGCCCGGGATGACCTCGTGCTTGACGGTCTGCGGCTTGCTGTCGATCGGCCGCGGGTCGCTGACCGGCGACGGGATCTCGACGGGCATCGGCTCCGGGTCGACCGGGTTCGCCAGCAGCTCGCGCTCGATCGCCTCGAGCTCCGCCTCCGGATCTCCGGTGGTGTCGCCCTCGCCGTCCTCCTCCTCCTCGCCTTCCTCATCCTCGAGCTCCCCGCTGGTCGTCAGGCCCAGCGGGCCGTCCGCGTCGCGCGAGACCGGCAACACCTTCGGCGTGCTCGACCGTGGCTTCGCCGTGGCCTTCTTCCCGTTCTTCTTCTTCTTGCTCGCGGAGCTCTTGCTCGAGCGCGCGCTGGTCCCGGCCTGTGCGGGCGTGGCCACCAGCAACCCACCCGTCACCAGCAGCAGCAACCACAGCGCCAGGGCCCCGGGAAGGCGGCTCGGCAGGCGGCTGTGGGGGCGCTGCGGTGGCATCTCGGGACTGTCCGCCAACGTAGCAGACCGCGGACAGCGCGTGTACTCCGCGGCCCCGGGGCCGTATTCCCTGGCGGCCCCGGGCTTCGTGCCCATGCCGCCCGGCGATCGCCCGGAGGCTCGTGCTTGACCGGTCATCTCGGAGATTTTCACCTGTCATGGCATTGCAGATGCAGGTGCATTGCGACCGCTGATGCGCGAAGGAGCCCCTGAAATTGCGGCCGCGACGCCCGTTCTGGAGATCTCTCGCGGGGCACGCCTGCCCGATCGCGCCGCTGGCGCAGGCCGTCCACGTTCGCGGGGCAGGCGCTGCGAAGCCTTCTGTCTGCTCGCGCTACTTCTTCGGGCGTGCGGCGGACTCGGGCTCGAGGTCGGCGAGCTCGAGCACACGAAGGACCTCGGGATAGACCTTGTCGGCGAAGAACTGGCTGCCCGCCATCGTGAAGTGGATGCCGTCGTCCTCGCGCAGGTCCTGGTCCTTGCGCTTGCCGACCGTCGCCGTGGCCAGCAGCTCGCCCTTGGCGTCGCTCAGGAACGGCGTGGTCTCGAGGTACGTGCCGGTGGCGCCGAGGTCGGCGACCGCCTCGCTCTGGACCTGGCGGATGATGCTCAGCTTGCCCTCGAAGCCGTTGAGCTCGGACTTGGGCAGACCGAGCCACAACACCTTGCGCTCGGCGGCACCGATCTCCTTGAGAAAGTCGGCGACCCGGGTCTTGTAGGCGTCGTTCCAGCCGTCGGACTTCCAGGTCACGCGCTTGCCCTTGCCCGACTTCGGGGTGAGGTCCTGGCCGTCGTTGCCGCCGAGGATGACGACGACGAGGTCGGGCTTGCGGGCCTCGACCTGCTTGCGGGCCTCGGCCTCCCAGTCATAGAAGTCGGGCCTGGCCAGGCCGGTCGCGCTCTTGGCTTTGCGCCAGCACTCGATGTCGGGGTGGGCGTCGAGCTTCTTCTCCAGCAGCACGCCGAAGCCGGTGGCCGCGAGGCTGTCGCCGAGGATGAGCACCTTGCGCGGGGCCGCCGGGGCCGCCGGGGTCTCCGGCTCGGGCTCGACGACCGGGGCGATCGCCGGCTCTTGCGGGGTCGCAGCGGCGACCGGCTCGGGCTCCGCCACGGGGATCGCCGCGGGCGGCGGGGTGAAGGGGACGGTCGAGGCCGGCGAGCTCACGGCGTTCTTGTCGGCCGTGCAAGCGGTCACGACCAGGGCCAGCGTCACCAGGGAAAAGCAGGGCCGAGCAGACCAGCGCATGAGGCGATGCCTATAGCCCGGACGCCGCGCCGTGAAAAGAACCTGGCAAAAATGCGGCCGGGTACCGGAAACCACATCGAGACCACCCCTCATCCGATGGGGCCGGCCCCTGGAGATCGCCCGGCCGCCGGCCCCGGACAGGTGATCCGCTGCGACAGGCCCGGCACGATATCGGCGGCACGCAAACGGCCGACCGGCCGACCGCGGCCGAATCCGACCAAAAGCCGGCGAAATCTCCTGCGGCGAGGCCCGTGGGTGACATCCAGTGCCCAACCGTCGACCGCGCGCAGGCCGCCCCTCACGGCCGGCCTGCGCGGGAATGCTGCGGGAATGCTCGCCCGCGCAAGCCAGTAAGCGGTGGCCCCTGGCAAGCTTCCCCAAGCTGTGAAACACTCGTCCGGTCTGTCTCGGACAGGAGCGAAGGCCATGCGTTCACCGAACCCTGAATCTTCCCTTGCGACTTCCATTTCTCGCTGGCGTACGGCCCGGCGCGTCATCCTCGGCTCCATCGTGCTCGCTGGTGCGATGGCCACGTCGGCGGCCGTGATGTACCGCTTCGGCGGCACGCACTGCCAGGCGACCAAACACCGCGTTGTTGACAACGTTTACAAGTACAGCGGCATCGGCGCAGTGATCCAGGGCAACGGCGACGCCGTCCTGGTCCGCAGCGTGATCCCGGGCGCCCCGGCCGACGGCTTCCTGCGTGAGGGTGCGTCCCTCATCTCCGTCGACGGCACCTACCCCAACAGCGTCGAGGATTGGGCCGCGGCCCTGCGCGGCCCCGAGGGCACCAGCGTCACGATCGAGGTCGCCTACCGCTGCAGCGGTCACAAGTTCGTGACCCTCGAGCGGCAGCTGATCGCGGTCGCCCGCGACTGAGCCGTCGACCTGCTCACGTCCGACGTGCGAGCACCTGACACTGGTTTTAGACCAGGGTCAGGTGGCGTACGAGGCTTCGTTCGCTGCTCGCTGCGACCGAAGCCTCGTCCGTTCAGCGGCAGCCTCTCATCCCTCTCATGGGGACTCGTCCCGCCGCACATATAACCACTGCGCCCCGCGCCACGGTGTGACCATGCCCGCGACGGACATGTAGCCCGTCAACGGCAGCACCCGCGCCGAGCCCTCCGACTTGCGTACGAGCCGATAGCGCCTCGCCAGCGCCGGACGCAGCCACGCCGGCACCTCGCCTTCCAGGTACACCGCGCCCGGCACTCCGGCCTCGACCTCGGCGACCAGGGTCTGCTCGATCGCCCGCTGCTCGGCGCGCGGCAGGTCGTGTATGCCCATCACGCCGACGTGCCCCGGTCCACCGGCCAGCACGCTCCACCACGGCCGCTGAAGCGCCAGCACCGGCCCCGTCTGCGCCGCCAGCTCGGCCCGCACCGTCCGCGCATGCGCCCGCATGCCCGGCGTCGGCACGCTGCGCTGCCACTTCTGCCGCGCATAGCTGTCCTTGAGGCCAGCCGCGAACCCGCGGTCCTGGATCGGCTGGTAACGCGGCTCCAGCACCAGCGCGAACACCAGCTGCGCCGCCACCAGCCCCAGCGCCGCCGCCTCGCCGCGACCCACCGGCAGCGCCACCGCCACCAGCGCGGCCCCGAAGCAGACCCCCGGCATGAACGCGTTGGGCTCCGCCCACTGCGTGCTGTACCCGAGCGCCGACACCAGCAGCCCCGCCGCCGCCATCACGCCCCAGTAGGCGAGGCCCTCCAACCTGTCCTTCCGTACCTGTCTCCCAAGACCTGCTCCTTCCGACATGTCCTGAGAACCAGCCATGCGCGCTCGCCACCACAGCACCGCCCGTCGCAGCGCCGCCCCGACGAGCCCCGCCAGCAGCGCGGCCAGCAGCGGGGCCGCGTGCAGGAACATGCCCCAGGTCTTGCGGGTGAAGCGCTCGCTGTTGAAGGCGTGGCCCTGATGGAGCGCGTAGATGTAGCGCCACAGCTGCCCGTCGGTGAGCCGCTGCCCGAGCAGCACCCCACCGCCGTCGACCAGCGCGATCACCCCCGCGTACCACAACCACTGGCGCGGGGCGATCCACAGCGCCGCGAGCCCGCTCGCCAGCACAAACACCGCCGCCGTCTGCTTGGTCCAGAACGCCAGCGCCACGAGCAGGCCCGCGAGCGCCGCTCGCCGCGGCCGACCCCGGGCGTCGCGCAGCAGCAGCAGGCCCCACAGCAACAGCGCGAGGAACAGGCTGTCGGCGCGGGCGACGTCGTACCAGCGAAAGCTGAACACATAACCCGCGCACCACAAGCCGACCGCCGCCGCCTGGTGCGCGCGCGGCTTGCCCTCACGAGCCACCAAGCGCCACAGGCCGAGGCCGACCGCCACCACCGCGAGCACGCTGACCGCCCGCCCGAGGACATAGTCCAGCGGGAACACGAGGCCCAGCGCGGCCAGCAGCGCCGGATACAGCGGCGTATACAAGAACGGCACGAACTCGGCCGACGGCGCGGGGTAGATCGGCAGCCCCTGCTGCAGCCGCAGCGCCTGGTGCAGCGAGCCGCCCTCCATCCACTCGAGCTCGAGCGGAAAGCCGATGCGCAGCGCGAAGCAAACCACCAGCGCCAGCGCCCACAAGCCCGTCATCCCGATCACGACGCGTCGCGCCCACTGCTGCGCCGCGCTCATGGTCCACGCTCCTCGTCGTCACGAAACGGTCCGACGACCCGCCCGCGCGGGCGCAGACAGCAGTAGTGGCCGACCGCCAGCACCCCGTCCGGCTCGCGGGCATCGGCGACCGGCTCCGGCGTCGCGCAGGCCCAGCGGTAGTTGGGAC
>NZ_JACCSO010000355.1 GCF_013812955.1 Nannocystis sp.
GGTTGCGCGTGCCGCGGCGAGGGCAGGGCAGGTCCGCCGGCGCTCGTCGGCCTGCTCGCGCTCGGCCTGCTGCGCCGCCGTGGCCGCCGTGCAGCGGCGAACGCACCGCGTTCGGCTTGACCGTCGCGGCGAGCGCATCGCATCATCCGCGCCCTGATGACCCCGGCTCCGAAGGACCTGATCGCCTACTTCTCGATGGAGATCGCGCTGGCCAGCGAGATCCCCACCTACTCTGGCGGACTCGGCGTGCTCGCAGGGGACACCCTGCGCAGCGCGGCCGACATGGGCCTGCCGATGGTCGCCGTGACCTTGCTGTATCGCAAGGGCTACTTCCTCCAGCACATCGACGCCCACGGTCACCAGACCGAGACGGACGTGCTCTGGGCGCCGGAGCTGTACCTCGAGCGCCTCCCGAACGAGGTCCAGATCCACATCCAGGGCCGCGACCTGCGGGTGGGTCTGTGGCGTTACCGCATCATCGGCTTCGACGGCCATCAGGTCCCGGTCTACCTGCTCGACACCGACCTCGAGGGCAACCACGCGGACGACCGCCGGATCACCGATCACCTCTATGCCGGCGAGGAGCGCTACCGGCTCACGCAGGAGGCCGTGCTCGGCATCGCCGGCCGGCAGATGCTCGAGACCCTCGGGCTCCAGCCGACCCGCTATCACATGAACGAGGGCCACTCCTCGCTGCTGGCGATCGACCTGCTCAAGAAGTTCTGGGAGAGCACGCCCGACCCCTCGCTCGAGGCCTGCATGGCCGCGGTCCGCAAGCTGTGCGTGTTCACCACGCACACCCCGATCCCGGCCGGCCACGACCGCTTCCCGCGCGCGCTCACCGAGGAGGTCTTCGGTGTCAAGCCGGTCGAGATGGTCGCCACGATCCCGCGGCTCCTCAACACCGAGCTCAACATGAGCGTGCTCGGGCTCGAGCTCTCCGGCTTCGTCAACGGCGTCGCGGTGCGCCACGCCGAGGTCTCGCGCGGCATGTTCCCCGGCCACGAGATCCACGCCGTCACCAACGGCGTGCACTCGGCGACCTGGACCTCTCCGGCGATGCAGGCCGTGTTCGACCGCCACTTGCCCGGCTGGCGCCGTCACGGCCACACCCTGCGCAGCGCCCAGCGCATCCCGACCGCGGAGATCGTCGCCGCCCACCGCGGCGCCAAGCAGATCCTGATCGACACCATCAACGCCCAAGGTCCGCACGGCTTCGAGGTCGACCGCTTCACCATCGGCTTCGCCCGCCGCGTCACCAGCTACAAGCGCCTCACGCTGCTGCTGCGCGACGTCGGGCGCCTGCACGAGATCGCCAGCCGCTGGGGCTCGCTGCAGATCGTCTTCTCCGGCAAGGCCCACCCGAAGGACCTCGAGGGCAAGCGCCTGATCGAGGCCGTGTTCCGCCAGCAGGAGGCCCTGCGCCCCTACGTGCGCATGGTCTTCCTGCCCGGCTACAACATGAACAGCGCCGCCCGCATCGTCGCCGGCGTCGACCTCTGGCTCAACACCCCGACCGCCCCGCTCGAGGCCTCCGGCACCAGCGGCATGAAGGCCGCCCACAACGGCGTGCCCAACTTCAGCGTGCGCGACGGTTGGTGGTGCGAGGGCTACATCGCCGGTCACACCGGCTGGGTCATCGACGCCACCCACACCGGCGACACCCCGGCCGACGACCAGGACGCCCAGCGCCTCTACCGGACCCTCGACGAGGAGATCTTGTCGCTCTACTTCGGCAACCAGCCCCGCTGGGCGGAGATGATGCGCGACAGCATCGCCCTCGCGGCCTCGTACTTCAACACCCACCGCATGCTCGAGGAGTACGCCACGCGCGCCTACGGCCTCAGCTTGCCGATGCACCCGACTCACCGCTGACGCCAGGGCTGCGCCCACCCGAACCGTAGCGATGGCCGTCGAGCAGGCAGGCGAGCTCAGCAAGATCGTCGTCCTGCTGGCGGCCGGGGTCGTCGCGGTGCCGCTGTGCCGGCGCCTCGGGCTCGCTGATCCTGAGCGGCGTGCTGGGCTACATGTCTGCGTCGACGGCAAGCCGGCGATCGACCGCATCGTCGCTCTGGTGCGCCACGAGTTCCCGCTGACGCCGGTGCTGGCGCGCGCCTATGACCGCCAGCACGCGACCGAGCTGATCAAGCGCGGCGTGACCTTCCAGATGCGCGAGACCTTCGAGTCGGCCATGGCCTTCGGCAACGCCGCCCTGCACGAGCTCGGCATCCCCGACGACGAGATCGCCGAGGTCACCCGTGACGTGCGCCGACGCGACGCCGAGCGCCTGCAGCTGCAAGTGACCGGCGGCCTCGCTGCCGGCCGCTCCTTGCTGCAAGGCAACCGCTGGGCCCCTGTGCCCCTCACGCGCCCCACGCAGGCCGGTCAGGCGCTCAACGAGGAGGCCGCCCAGGCGATCGATCACGCCGCAGCGCCGCCGCCCTCGTCGCCGGCAGAGGCCTGACCCGCACATCCGCGGCGCATCGGCACAGCGCGCAAGTGCGCAAGCGCGCGGCCGATGATGAGCCGGCTCCCGCGTCCGCATCGGCGGGTCCGGCCACGACGTCCGCCGTATCGCGCGGCGCAGCGATACACTCTTGCGGCTTGAGCGTGACGCCCGAGACTTACACCGTCGTCGAGCACCTGCACACCGGCGCGGTGTTCGAGCTGGTCCGCGGGGTCGACGATCGCGACGGCAGCCCGGTGGTGCTCAAGCGCCTCGACGCCGATCGCCGCAGCGAGGCCGAGGAGGACCGGCTGCGGCGCGAGTTTGCGATCCTTCGCGGCCTCGATGTCACCGGCGTGGTCCGTGCCCGCGGCCTGCACGACGCCGGCGGCACGCTCTCGCTGGTGCTCGAGGACGCGGGCGGCGGGACCCTGGCGAGCTTCCTCGAGCGCGTGCGTCCCGAGCTGCGGACCTTCCTCGACATCGCGATCCAGCTCGCGGAGATCCTCGGCCAGGTCCACAGCCGTCAGGTCATCCACAAGGACATCAAGCCGCGCAACATCCTGCTCGACGGCGAGCTGCGCGTGCAGCTGATCGACTTCGGGATCGCGGTGCGCCTGCCGCGAGAGATCGCCGCGGTCAATAACCCCAGCGTGCTCCAGGGCACCCTCGCGTACATCGCCCCGGAGCAGACCGGGCGCATGAACCGCGCCGTCGATCACCGCAGCGACCTCTACGCGCTCGGCGTGACCTTCTACGAGATGTTGACCGGCGCGCCGCCCTTCACCATGCGCGACCCGATCGAGCTGATCCACGCGCACATCGCCCGGCGACCGCTGCCGCCGCACGAGCTCGAGCCCGCGATCCCGCCGGTGCTGTCCGACATCGTGATCAAGCTGCTGGCCAAGACCGCCGAGGGCCGGTACCGCAGCGCCTTCGGCCTGCGCGCCGATCTCGAGCGCTGCCGCGACAACCTGCAGGCCGGCGCAATCGATCGCTTCCCGCTCGCCGAGCGCGACGTCGCCAGCACCTTCCAGATCCCGGAGGCCCTCTACGGTCGCGAGGACGAGGTCGCCGAGCTCGAGGCGGCGCTGGTCCGCGTGCGCGACGGCGCCTCCGAGCTGGTGCTGGTCCAGGGCCCCGCCGGCGCCGGCAAGTCGACCGTCATCGCCGAGCTGCAGCGAAGCCTCGCCGGCGGCCGCGGCTTCTTCGTCACCGGCAGGTTCGATCCGCTGCGTCGCGATCAGCCCTACAGCGCCGTGCGTGACGCGCTCGGCGGGATCGTCCGCCACCTGCTCGCCGAGACCGAGCAAAACGTCGCGCGCTGGCGCTGGAGCATCGAGCGCGCGCTCGGCGGAGTCAGCGACGCGCTGGTCAGCCTGCTGCCCGACATGGCGCTGGTGCTCGGCCCCCAGCCGCCGCTGCCCGATCTCTCGCCCGCCGCCGCGCGAGCCCGCTTTCACCGCGCGATCACCAGCTTCTGTCGCTGCTTCGCGCGCCCGCGCAGCCCGCTGGTGCTGGTGCTCGACGACCTGCAGTGGGCCGACAGCGCCTCCCTCGACCTGCTCGTCGCGCTGCTCGCCGAGCCCGAGGCCGGCGGCATGATGGTCATCGGCTCGTTTCGTGACGCCGAGGTCGGCGCTGCCCACCCGCTGCACGCCGCCCTCACGGCGATCGCCGCCGCCAGCTGTCCGATCACCCGCATCGACCTCGGCCCGCTCGACCTCGCTAGCATCACGCAGCTGGTCGCCGACACCCTCGACCTGGCGGCCGACGAGGTCGCCCCGCTCGCCGCGCTCGTCGAGCACAAGACCGGAGGCAACGGCTTCTTCGCCGCCGAGTTCCTGCGCGACCTCCACGACCACGGCTTGCTCGAGTTCGATCCCGGGCGCCTGCGCTGGACCTGGGACCTCGCGCGCATCACCGACGCGCCCGCCACCGACAACGTCGTCGACCTGATGATCGAGCGCACCCGCGGCCTCGAGCCCGGGACCCGCGCGCTGCTGCAGCTCGCCGCGTGCATCGGCAATGACTTCGGACGCGAGCGGCTCGCCGCGCTCGCCGGACAGCCGCGCGCGGAGGTCGAGGCCGCGCTCGCCGGAGCCGTCACCGCCGGCATGCTGCTCGCGATCGGCGACGACTACCGCTTCGCCCACGACCGCGTGCAGG
>NZ_JACCSO010000721.1 GCF_013812955.1 Nannocystis sp.
GGCGGCGCCCCCCTGCGCCGCCCCGACCTCGACGTCGGCCTGCTGCTGCGCCTGCGCAACTACGCCTCGATCGGCGCCGTCGCCCGCCTCGGACCCGCCGACCTCGCCCCCCAGGGCGTGCTCCCGCAAGAGCTCGGCGTCACCGGCGAGCTGGCCCTGCGCCCGCTCGGCACCCGCATGCTCGAGATCGCCGGCGGCGTGCGCACGCGCTGGCGCGGCGACGCCAGCGTCGGCCCCGGCGACTTCACCGAATTCCTCGGCGTGCTCCCCCGCGGCCGCATCGCCCTGCGCTACCAGGGCATCGAGCTCGCCGGCGAGGTCGAGCAGGTCCGCGTCAACCTCCTCGACCCCGCCACCTTCCAGCTCAGCCAGCAGACCAAGGCGGTGCGCGGCGCCGTCTCACTCGCTGTCTCATGGGACATGTTGACGGTCCGCACCGGCCTGCACGCCGGCCTCTCCGAGGGCATCGACGGCTTCGGCCTCGCCGCCCGCTTCAGCAGCAGCCGTCAGGGTCGCGTGTTCTGGCCGCGCCTGGTCGACGCCGAGCGCATCGACCTCTCCGCCGTGTCGGGCGAGCGCGGCCTGATCCGCATGCTCGAGCGCCTCGATCGGGCCGAGCAGGCCGGTCCGCGCAGCATCATCCTGGTCGACGCGCGCGGCGCCAAGCTCGGCTGGGCCAGCCTCCAGGAGCTGCGCGGCGCCCTGGTCCGGATCCGCAACGCCGGCGGCCACGTGTTCGCCTACCTCGAGGACGCCAACCTCAAGGAGTACTACCTCGCCAGCGCCGCCGAGCAGGTCTACATCCACCCGGCCGGCGAGCTCGCGACCTTCGGCCTGTCCGCGACCACGCTCTACTTCAAGGGCGCGCTCGACAAGCTCGGCGTCCAGGCCGAGGGCCTGCACATCGGCGAGTACAAGAGCGCCCACGAGGCCTTCACGCGCGTCGGCCCCTCCGATCCCGACCGCCAGCAGCGCGACGCCATCCTCGACGACACCTTCACGCAGGTCGTCCGCGACATCGCCCAGGCCCGCGGCCTCAGCGAGGCCCAGGTCCGCGGCCTCGTCGACGAGGCCCCGCACGGTCCGACCCAGGCGCTCGGCCAGCACCTCGCCGACAAGGTCGTGCACCGCGACGAGGTCATCGACGCCATCTCGACCAAGATCGGCGCGCGCGTGCGCTTCGCCAGCTTCCCCGAGACCGACCCCGAGCAGGAGACCTGGTCGACCGCGCCCTACCTCGCCGTCGTGCTCGTCGAGGGCACCATCATCGACGGCGAGAGCCGCACCATCCCGTTCCTCAACATCAACTTCACCGGCAGCGACACGCTCGTGTCTCAGCTTCGCACGCTGCGCGGCGATCCGATGTGCAAGGGCGTCCTCCTGCGCGTCAACAGCCCCGGCGGCTCCGCCCTCGCCTCCGACCTGATCTGGCGCGAAGTCCAGCGCACCCAGGACGCCCACGAGAAGCAGCCGCAGCGCAGCCCCGCGATCGTCGTCTCGATGGGCGACGTCGCCGCGTCCGGCGGCTACTACGTGGCCATGGGCGCGCGCCAGATCTTCGCCTCCCCGACCACCATCACCGGCTCGATCGGCGTCGTCAGCATCCACTTCGACCTCTCCGGCCTGCTCGCCAAGCTCGGCATCTCCACCAACACCTTCCAGCGCGGCAAAAACGCCGACATCACCAGCCTCTATCACCCCTACAGCGAGGACCAGCGCGCGCGCATGGACGCCTCGATGCGCCGCATCTACGACCTGTTTCGCAGCCGCGTCGCCGCCGGCCGCAAGCTGACCATGGAGACCGTCGACCAGCTCGGCCGCGGCCACGTCTACTCCGGCGTCGACGCCCGAGCGCTGCGCCTCGTCGACGACCTCGGCGGCCTCCACGAGGCCCTCGCCGCCCTGCGCGCCAAGACCGGCCTGCCCGAGCGCCGCGAGCTCGCCCTGCGCGTGTTCCCCCGCCAGCGCCGCATCGTCGACATCCTGCTCGAGCAGGTCATGCCCCGCTCCCGCGAAAAGGGCCTGCGCAGCAACATCGAGGCCGCCCGCGAGGCCAGGACCCAGCTCCCCCTGGCCCTCAGCGCCGCGCTCTCCCGCCTCCCCCTCGCCCTCCTGTTCCTCCCCCAGGACCGCGCCCTCGCCCTGCTCCCCGGCCTCGTCGAGCTCGAGTAACGGCACATGAGCACCGTCAAACTCAAGCGCCTGAGGATCAACCAGTACCGCAACGTGCGCCCCGGCACGGAGCTGCACTTTGATGACGGCGTGAACCTGGTCCTCGGCCAAAACGGCTCCGGCAAGACGACACTCCTTTCGTTGTTGTCCGCCGTGTCTCGTTCCGTGTTCGAGGAACTCTCACAAGAAGAATTCGATCTTGAGTACGTTCTCACCTCTGGATCGTTCACGGTCCTTGCGCAGGTGAGCCACCGGCGACGACTTGATCCGGCTGCAGTTGACCCCGCAGGGAACGCCCGCCTTTGGGATAGCGACTACACCGTCCACATCAAGGACTCCAGCACCGGGCAGGAATGCGCCATCGTATCTGGCCCCGTGGGCGAAGGTCAGTCCCGTGGCAGGGTCCCGCTCGTCATGGACTGGTCCTTTATCGCGGCGACGCTCTCAAATCGAGGCGATTCGTTCGGAGTGCTGCGCAACGACTTGTTCGCCGCCGCATCCGCATACCGTTTCGACGAATCCCTGGAGTGCTTCGCCGCGATGACAGGTCGTAAGGCGTCGCTGAAGAGCGCGGCAACGCCTCCGCCGGCCTATACGAGCTGGCGCTCAAGCAGAGGCACGAGCGTCACGGAAGGGGCCTACGTCCCCGCTGAACTTAGTAGAGCCCTCCATCAGTCGTTTAGGGAGCCAGGTGAAGATCCCGCGCTCAACGACGCGGGCAAGCCCCTCGCTTCTCAGATGGCCGTGGCGTTGGGCGTGAAGACCGTATCCATCATTCCGAACCAACGCGCGCGCCTGCATTCGCCTCACGAGAACTCATTCCGGGTCGAAGGCTTCACCTTCGAGGTCACGCGTGGTGAAGGACAGACCGTCCATCATGACCTACTGAGCTACGGTCAAAAGCGCCTCCTCGCGTTCTTCTACTACTTGGCGGTGAACCCGAGCATCGTCATCGCCGACGAGCTCGTCAACGGCCTACACCACAGCTGGATCAAGTCGTGCATGGACGCCATCGGCGACCGCCAGGCCTTCCTCACCAGCCAGAACCCGCTGCTCTTCGACTACGTCGAGTTCGACTCTATCGAGCAGGTCGAGGCTCGCTTCATCACCTGTAAGTCTGAGCACGTGGACGGAGCCGAACAACTTGTCTGGCAGAACATGCCCCGCGAGGACGCTGCACGCTTCTATGAGGCGTACACCGATGAGATCGAGCAGGTCGGGGAGATCCTGATCACTCGAGGCCTCTGGTGACAGGATGAGGACAAGGTCCTCTCGGTCCTCCTGCTCACCGAGGACGGCAGCGAGCACGCCCCCGCCGTGCTCGAGCTACTGACCAGGCGGCTGTTTCGGCACCTCGACGAGCACTGCAACACGAAGCGCATCAACTTCGAACCCGGGGACGGCGAGGCGCGACGCATCTTCACGGCGAACGCGTGGATGGAGCATCGCCGGGACCGCGTACGCATGCACAACTACGTCGCCCAGAAGTTGCACAACGAGCGAGGCTTCGTGGTGCATCACGTCGACGCCGACCAGACCTGGGAGCAATACACCACGCAGACGCAGCGGCCGCAGGTCACAAAGCTGGACCCCCTGCTGCTCATCCCTGTCCGCAAGATCCTGCACGAACAGTACCGGCGCCGCAGCCCCGAAAGCTCCGAGCCCGTGCTGAGGGCTGAGGTCGATGGACGCATCGCCCGATTCTTCAGGCTGATCCCCTGCTGGGAGATCGAGGCATGGCTGTATCAGAACACCGAGCCCGCACGCCGGCTCTGCAAGCACAGGCCGACATGCCAGTGCGAGGCCCTCCTGACCCAATGGCGCGCCGACCGCAGTTTACTCGATGAGGTCGAGAACCCATCCGACCGGCTCTGCCTCGGCAAGGATCACAACCAGGCGCTCGCCCAGGGTTTTCCGACGGCCGAGGTCTATCGAGCGAGCAAGTCGCTCGCCGCCGCCCTCGACGCGATGCGCGGCTGTGATGCCCTCCTGCACGCGATCCAGCGCACTTATTAGTTTGGCCACCGTCCGGGCCCGTGAGCCCGGTCCCCGCGTGAACCGCTTGCCGCGGCTCCGGCGCGCGCGCATCCTGCTCCTCCTGGTTGCCCTCACCGGCCGCCGCCTCTCGCCCCCGCGATATGACCGAAAGCACTGACCTCGACCTGTCCCATCGGCCATCCAACGCTGCGTCGACCACCGCCGCCGTCGCAGGTGCGGCGAGCCTCGACGCGCGCGACGTCGGTCCCGCCGCGGACCTGCCGGCGCTGCTGCCGACGCCGTTGCCCGACGATCCGCTCGGCGTCACGATCCACCGCCTCGCCAACGGCCTGACCGTCTATCTCAGCGTCGACAACGAGCAGCCGCGCGTGCACGCCTGGATCGCCATTCGCGCTGGCAGTCGCCACGACCCCGCGCACTCGACCGGTCTCGCGCACTACCTCGAGCACATGATGTTCAAGGGCACGCCGAAGCTCGGCACCCTCGACGGCGTCGCCGAGCTGCCGCACCTCGAGCGCACCGCCGCCCTCTACGATCGCCTGCCGCATGCCAGCAGCGTCGAGGACCGCGCGTCTATCCTCGCCGAGATCGACGCCGCCACCCAGGCCTCCGCGCAGACCGCGATCCCCAACGAGATCGATCGCCTCTACGCCGCGCTCGGCATCCTCGACGTCAACGCCTTCACCAGCGACGAGGCCACCGTCTACCTCGCCGACCTGCCCGCGGCGCGCCTCGAGGCCTGGGCCCACATCGAGGCCGAGCGGCTCGCCCGGCCCAGCTTTCGCCTGTTTTATCCCGAGCTCGAGGCCGTCTACGAGGAGAAGAACACCAGCCTCGACAGCCCCGAGGACCGCGTCGACGAGGCCCTGCGCCTCGCCCTCTTCCCCGGCCATCCTTACGGCACCCAGCCGACCCTCGGCATCGCCGAGCACCTCAAGAACCCGGCCCACGCCGAGATGGTCGCGTACCACCGCCGCTGGTACGTGCCCAACAACGCCGCGATCATCCTCGCCGGAGACCTCGATCCCGCGGCCACCCTCGCCACCCTCGAGTTAGCCTTCTCGACCTGGTCTCCGGGACAGGTCACCCCTCTGACCCCGGGCGAGCTGCTCGGCCCGGTCGGCCGGGTCGAGCGCATCGTCGAGGCCGAGGGCGAGCAGAGCGTCACCCTCGCGTG
This sequence comes from Nannocystis sp., assembly GCF_013812955.1. Classification (GTDB taxonomy): domain Bacteria; phylum Myxococcota_A; class Polyangia; order Nannocystales; family Nannocystaceae; genus Nannocystis. The sequence continues at coordinate 5,348 of NZ_JACCSO010000721.1, forward strand.
GCGCACCGTGCCGGCCGGCCACCCCGACGAGCCCGCGCTCGCGGTGCTCGCCGAGCTGATCGACAACGACGTCTGCGGCCTGTTAAACGTCAACGTCCTGCTCGCCGGCCTGCTGCCCGACGCCGAGACTCACGGCGAGCAGCTGCTCGAGGCCGGCTACCACGCGCTCACCGGGGTCGCCCGCGACGACCAGAGCCTCGCCGAGGTCGAGCGCTTGCTGCTCGCGGTCATCGCCGAGCTCAAGGCCGGCGCCTTCACCGAGGCCGAGCTCGCGGCGATCGTCCTGCACCGCCAGATCCGCGAGCAGATGGCCCGGGAGTCCAATTCCGGGCGCGTCGCCTGGATCGCCGACGCCTACCTCGCGCACCGGCCCTGGGACGAGCACCTCGGCTTGACCGCCGCGATCGCCCGCGTCACCCGCGAGGACATCCTGCGCGTCGCCCACGCCTACTTCGGCGACGACCGCGTCGTCGTGCTGCGTCGCCGCGGCAAGCACGACCCGCCGAAGATCCCCCGGCCCATCATCACCCCGGTGCCGATCGACGCCACCCGCGAGAGCGCCTTCGCGGCCGAGATCCTCGCCCGCCCCAGCCGCGATCCCGAGCCCGCCTGGTTGACCGAGGACCGTGACTTCAGCCGCCTGCGCCTCGCCTCCGGCCGACTGATCGCCGCCCCCAACACCCGCAGCCAGCTGTTCGCGCTCGCCATGCGCTGGGAGCTCGGCACCCGCCAGCGACCCCTGCTCGGCTACGCCCTCGAGCTGCTCCAGCAGTCCGGCGCCGGCTCGCTCGCCGCCGACGAGCTCCAGCGCCGCCTCTACCAGCTCGGCACCACCATCGACACCGACTGCGGCGCCGACCACACCAGCGTCATCCTCACCGGCGTCGACGCCAACCTCGAGGCCAGCCTCGCGCTGCTCGACACCTGGCTGCGCGCCCCGAGCTTCACCGCCGACACCGTCTCCGACCTGCTCGCCAACATCCTGAGCCTGCGCCGCGACGAGCAGGACGACCCCGAGGCGCTCGCCGAGGCCCTCTCCGAGTTCGCGCGCCGCGGCCCGGGCAGCGACATCCTCGCCCGGCCCAGCAACCGCCAGCTCAAGCAGGCCCGCGGCGCCGACCTGGCCGACGAGCTACGGGTGCTCTCGGACCTGTCCCATCACACACTTTATTTCGGACCGCGCAGCCCCGCGGCCGCAGCCGCGGCGCTCGAGTTCGGCGCCGGCAATCCGGTCGCGCCCAGGCCTCCCCGGCGCCTGCGCACCGCCGAGCGGCCGACGATCTACTTCGTGCATCGCGACATGGCCCAGGCCCAGATCGAGGTCGTGCTGCCGCTGCCGCCCCTGCTGCGCGCCGATCGCCCCGCGGCCCGGCTGCTGAACCACGTGCTCGGCGGCGACATGAGCGGCCTGGTGTTCCAGGAGATCCGTGAGGCTCGCGGGCTGGCTTATCGGGCAGGTGCATACCTCGCCGCCGGCGCCCGCCCCTGCGACGCCTCCGCGCTGATCGGCCAGCTCGGCACCCAGGCCGACAAGAGCCGCGAGGCCCTCACGCTGCTGCTCGACCTGATGCAGCGCCCGACCCTCACCGCCGAGCGGGTCACCGCCGGCCGCAGCGCGCTGGTCCGCGAGCTCCGCTCGACCCGCATCCCGCCGCGGCGCGTGCCCGACTGGGTCCAGGCCTGGGAGGAGCGCGAAGAGCCGCACGATCCGCGCCCGGAGGAGTTCGCCCGGCTCGAGGCCCTGGGTCGACCCCATGCCGCCGAGCAGGCCCTGGGCGACCTGCTGCGCCGCCACACCGGTGACCCGGCCCTGATCAGCGTGCTCGGTGATCGCCGCCGCATCGACCTCGCCGGCCTGCGTGAGCTCGGCGAGCTGATCGAGCTGCGAGCCACCGACCTGTTCTCCCACGCCAGGACCACGAGCCCAACCGGCGCCACAAGCCAACCAGCCCGCTGATCACGAGTCTCACCCTGTCCGAAAGGGCAGGTCATGACCCGGGCACCGACCTCGCCGGTGCCCGATCCGCTGCCGGCTCAACTCGCGGAGCCGTCGTGATCGAGCAGCCGCTCGACCTCGCGCTGCGAGCCGAGCACCCGATGCGAGAGCTCGAAGAACAGCTCGCGCTCGCGTCCCCCGCGTCGACTCGCCCGCAGCAGCGGGACCAGCGAGTGCAGCGCGCGCACCCGCTCACCCGGGTCGAGCGCGATCAGGCGCTCGACCAGGTCCTCGAGCGTCGGCGGGGTGTGCAGCAGCTCGGAGAGCTCGACCCGCCGGCCGACCGGGATCGGCAGGCGCTCGAGCAAGTTGTCGAAGTGGATCGCCTCGTGGAAGTCGAGGTGGCCGTCGAGGTTGACGAACATCGCCGCGAGGCTGACGGTCAGCTCGGCGCGGGCGTGGGCCTGGCGGGTCCAGGTCTCGCGCCAGCGCGCGACCTGGTCGAGGTCGGCGCCAATTTTACGGGCGATGCGATCGTGCACCGTCGCCTCGACGTCCGTGCCGACCCCGTCCGCGAGCGCCATCTGCCAGCAGCGGCGCAGCAGCTCCTCGCCCTCGCCGTTGGGCAGCGGCCCGAGCGCGCCGAAGCGCTGCTCCAGCTGATCCTGATTGGACAGGATCTCCATCCACACTTGCTGGTCGGCCTCGCTGAGGGTCGAGCCGACATAGCGCAGCACCTCGTCCCACTCGCCGATGTCGAGGATCTCGTCGGCATGGGCCACCAGGCCGCATCCCACCAGTGTCCATTCCTGTTCTGGCGTGAGTGCCATGCTGAACCTCCGCGTGAAGCTGAAGGGTACCCAAAGTCGGGCCCTTTTTGGCGTTCACTCCATGGTGATGACCTCCTCCGAGAGCGCGAGCGCGTCGGGGCCGGCCATCAGCCACAAGCTCGCCGGCAAGCGCCGGAGGACCCAGAGCAGCGCCCCGTCCACGAGCTCGCCCGGGGCCCCCGCAGGCATGCCCACGCCGGCCCCCAGGGGTGAGGGCAGCCGGAGACCGAACACGGCCTCGATCTGGTCGACCAGCGTGGGGGGAGGCGGGAAGTGCCTCACCTCGCCGTCCCGCGGCCCCAGCTTCGCCAGCGAGCGGGCGCGCAGCACCGCCTCCCGCAGCCCGCCATGGGCATCCACCAGGCCGATCTCCTGCGCCCGCACCCCGCTCCAGATCCTTCCGCGCGCCACGCGGTCGACATCCGCCGGGGCCATGGCCCGCGCCCGCGCGACCCGCTGGACGAAGACCCGATACGAGGCCTCGATCCCCTGCTGCGCCGCTGCGCGCTCCTCGGGCGAGTAGGGCTTGAGCCACGAGTACAGGCCCGCGTGGGCGCCGAGGCTCAGCTCGTCGACGCCGATGCCGAACAGCTTGAGCGTGCCCGACAGATCGACCTTCGGGCGAAAGATGCCGATGCTCCCGGTCCGCGTCAGCGCGTCGCTGAAGATGTACTGGCCCGCGGTCGCCACGTAGTAGCCGCCCGAGGCCGCGATGTTGCCCATCGAGATCACGACCGGCTTCTCGCGCGCCGTCAGGTCGAGCTCGCGGGCGATCGCGTCCGCGCAGCTGACCGAGCCGCCCGGGCTGTCGATGCGGACCACGATCGCCTTGACCTTGCGGTCGGCCCGCAGCGCCTTGATCTGCGCGGTCAAGGTCTTGCTGCCGGCCAGCTTGCTGCCGACCAGCGGCAGCTCGAGGCTCTCGCCGTCGCTCATGGTCCCGTCGACGTGCAGCACCGCGATCATCGGGCCGGGCCCGAGCGCGGGCTCGTGGCGCGGTCGCTTGCTCGGCGCGCGCAGCTCGATCTTGCGGCCGGTCCAGGTCGACAGCCGGGCGCCCAGCTCGTCGGCCTCGCAGATCTCGTCGACCAGGCCGAGCGTGCGCGCCGAGCTCGGCTCGAGCGGCGCCGCGTCGATCCACGCGGCCACCTGCTGCGGCGTCACCCCGCGGCCCTGGGCGATCACGCGCACCAGGTGGTTCCAGGTGTCGGTCATCAGCAGCTTGCGCTGGGTCGCCGACGGCTCGAGGCTGGTGCGCTGCTCGAACTGCTCCGGCCGCGACTTGTACTCCGCGATCCGCACGAACTCCGCGCGCGCGCCGAGCTTCGCCAGCAGGTCGGCGAAGAAGAACACCTCGACCCGCAGCCCGACCACGCTCAGCCGCGAATTCGGGTGGGCGTAGATGCGCGCCGCCGCGCTCGCCAGGAAGTACTCCTTCAGCCCGCCGCCGCGCAGGTACACCGCCACCTGCCCGCCGCCCGCGCGCAGCCGCAGCAGCGCCTCGCGCACCTCCTCGATCTGCGCCCAGCCGAGCCGCAGGTCCTCGAGCTCGAGCAGCACCACCGGGCTGCGCTCGTCGCCGAGGCGATCGAGCTGCTCGATCAGGCGGTACATGCCACGGTCGCCGCTGTACCCACCGAGCCCGAAGCGCAGCGCCTCACCTGTGCGATCGGCCAGGCTCGCATAGCGCTCCGCCGACAGCCGCAGCTTGCCGGCGAAGCCCTGCGCGACCGGCAGATCGCCGCCGCCGGCGCCCAGCGAGGGTGCGATCGCCACGCCGACGCTGGCCAGGTCGAACTCGAGGCCCGCCATGACCCGCAGGCCCCTGCCCGGCGCGGGCTCGAGGCCGACCGCGCGGGCGTACAGCTCCGCCTCCGCGAACACCCGCAGCGACCTCCCGCCGACCTCGATGCGCCCGCGCGGCGCGAAGATCGGGGTGAAGTAACGCGGGTCGCGGACCGGCACCGGCGTGATGCGTCCACCGACCGCCAGCTCGAGGGTCCGCGCCCCGCGGATCGGTCGCAGCGCGATCTCGGGGTCGAGCTCGAGCGGCAGGGAGTAGCGGGGCAGCGGCCAGCCGGGCGTCATCGACGTCTGCTCGTCGAGCCAGCGGCCCGCGCGTGGGCTGTTGATCGCCCGCGCCACCAGCCCGAGCGCGACCACCCGATGCGGTCGATACGTCAGCGCCAGGTCGAACTGGTCGAGGCCGTCCGCCGACACGTTGCTGCGCGACCACAAGCGGCTGTACGACAGGCCCACCGACAGCCCCGGCACCCAGCGCATCAACGGCACCGCCAGCGACAGGCTGAGCTTGCTGTACGGCAGGTCCGCCGACTGCCGCGGCGTCGGCCCCTCCGGCCCGTCCAGCGCCAGGCCCCGCGCCATCGTCGGTCGCAGGTGCTGATAGCCGATGCCGAGCGCGAGGAAGTTGTCGGCGACGCTGCGTCCGAACAGCCGCAGCGACAGCGGCAACGCCAGGAACGCCCCGACACCCGAGCCGCGCCGCTGCGCCGACGCCTGCGTCCACGAGCCCTCGATCACCCCGCCGATCGCCTTCAGAAAGCTCAGGTTGGCCGGGTTCGCGACCACCGCCGCGGCGTCGGCCTCGCCCGCGACCCCGGTGCGTGTGCGGTCGACGTCGCGCAGCAGCGAGCGGCTCTCACCGGCGACATCACCCGGTCGCAGCGGCCCGGGAGCGGCCGTCGCCGACCTGGCCGGCATCGCCAGCAGCGCCAGCAGCAGCGCCACGACCCCGACCTCTCGACCTGAACGCCGGGACATGCGAGGCCGACCTTACACCCCGATCCACGCGACCGTCACCCCCTCGCCGCCCTCCGGCGGCAGGCCCGGGCGGTGGCGGCGGACGAAGGGCAGGCGCCCCAGGTGCTCGCGCACCGCCTTCTTCAGCGCCCCCGTGCCGTGCCCGTGGATCACGACCACCACATCATTGTCGCGACGCATCGCCTCGTCGAGCAGGCGATCGACGTCACGGAGCGCGTCCTCGGCCCGGACCCCGCGCACGTCGACGCTGTTGTCGATGCCCGCCGCGATCGCCACCGCGTCGGCGCCGAAGTGCTGGGCCGCCGTCGACGTGTCCCACTGCTTCATCGCCGCCGCCGCCTGCGGCTTGACCCGCACCCGCGGCTGCTCGGGCTCACGGGTCCGGCGCAGGTCCGCCAGCGCCACCGTCGTGCGCACCGTGCCCAGCTGCACCACCACGCGCTCGCCCTTGATCGCCACCACCTCGCCCTCGCTGCCGAGCGAGGCCACCAGCACCCGCTCACCGGGCACCAGCGTCGGCGGCTGTC
>NZ_JACCSO010000724.1 GCF_013812955.1 Nannocystis sp.
GCTGCTCCGGCCTACTCGTATGAGGGGATCCTTAAGGTCCACAGGGCGTCCAGGGTGATGTCGGGCCCGCAGGCGAGCAGGGCATTCAGGGCATTCAGGGCATTCAGGGCATTCAGGGGGCAGCGGGTGAGACTGGCGTCGTGTCGATCACGAAGTTCTCGGGGGCGTCCCCGGCGAACATTCCGATCACCGCCGCTTTTGTGTTCGTGGGCGGCACGGCGAATGTCAATGTGGCGGCGAACCAGCGGCTGACCGCCTCGGGCATGGCGGGCCTCGGCACCGCGTTGATGGCGGTCGCGCAGGTCGACATCTGCTACCGGAACGGGCCGGCCCCCGCCGCGCTGGTGAACTTCGCCGGTGGCAGTGTCAGCACCGTGGGCTTCCTCGCCGGCAAGGCGCCTTACGCGGTGACGGGGACCATCGCCCCGAACCTGGCCGCGACGCTGACCGTCGGCTTCTGCGTGCGCAACAACTCCGCGGCGCTGGTCGGCAGCGACTTCGTGAACGGCTGGGTGCAGGTCACCAACTAAAGCTTGCGTCGCGCCGGGCCACCCGGCGTATACCTGCCGCATGAGCGCCAGCACGGGCATGTCGATGCCGACCGCGATCTTGCTCGCCAGCGGGCTGATCGCGGGCAGCATCTTCCTCGGGCTCAGGAGTCAGGCTCCGGCCCTGCCGACGACTGCTCCGGCGACCCAGAGCCCCGTGGCCCCGCCTGCGCCACAAGTGGTTGTGCCACCCGTGGTCGCGCCGCCGGTCGCCTCGCGCGAGTCGGTCGCGCGGCGAGCGAGCGAGGCGCTGGCCTATCAGCGGTCCTCGCTGCGCGACCTCTGTTACCGGCCCGCGGCGCTCGCTGCAGGGGCGGAGCTGCGCGCGGAATGGACCCTCAATGTCACCTTCGACGCCCAGGGCACCCAGCTCGCGCGCGGCATGGTGGAGCACCGCGACACCTCGACACCCGAGCTGACGCGATGCATCGGCGACCAGATGCAGCCGCTGATGGTGCCGCCGCCGGGCGCGACGATCATGGTCGAGATCCCGCTGAGTTTTCCCTGACCCGGGTCGCGTACTGAGGCAGCCCGTTCGGGCCGCGTACTGAGGCAGCCCGTTCGGGCCGCGATCACTCGGCGCGGGCGATGCTGCGGTAGAGGGCGACGTAGCGGGCGGCGGACTTGCGCCAGCTGAAGTCCTCCTGCATCGCGCGGCGGACCATCGCGTGCCACAGGGGCTTGTGATGATAGAGGTCGATGGTGCGCTCGAGCGCCCAGGCGAGGGCGTCGGCGTCCATGTCATTAAAAACGACGCCGGTGGCGCGCTCGTGGGCGAGGTTGTGGGCCGAGGCGTCGATGACGGAGTCGGCGAGGCCGCCGGTGCGGCGGACCACCGGGATGGTGCCGTAGCGCAGGCCGTACATCTGGGTCAGGCCGCAGGGCTCGGTGCGCGAGGGGATGACGATCGCGTCGGCGCCGGCCTGCATGAGGTGGGCGAGCGGCTCGTCGTAGCCGTGGCGCACGGCGACGCGGCCCGGCCAGTGGGCGGCGGCGGCGTCGAAGCCCTGCTCGATCTTCGACTCGCCGGAGCCGAGCACCGCGAGCTGGGCGCCGCGGCGCAGCAGGGTGGTGCCGGCGGAGATCAGGAGGTCCAGGCCCTTCATGCCGACGAGCCGACTGATGACGACGAACAGCGGGGCGTCGGGGTCGCGCTGCAGGCCGAAGCGGGTCTGCAGGGCCAGCTTGTTGGCGCGCTTGCCAGCGAAGGGCTCGGCGGCGTCGTAGCGGGCGACCAGGTGCGGGTCGTGGGTCGGGTCCCACACCTCGGTGTCGATGCCGTTCAAGATCCCGTGCAGGTCGGCGTCGCGGTCCTGCAGCAGGCCCTCGAGGCCGTGGCCGTAGGTGTCGGTCTGGATCTGCCGCGCGTAGGTCGGGCTGACCGTGGTGATCTTGTCGCTGTACCACAGGCCGGCCTTGAGGAAGCCGAGGTGGCCGTTGAACTCGAGGCCGCGCACGTCGAACATGCGCCACGGCAGGCGCAGGTCGGGCAGGACCTCCTTCGAGAACACGCCCTGATAGGCGAGGTTGTGCACGGTCGTGACCGTCGCGGGCCGGCGACCGGGCATCAACGACACGTAGGCGGGCACCAGCCCCGACTGCCAGTCGTGGCCGTGGATCAGGTCCGGGCGCCAGCGGTTGCCGCCCTCGGGGCCCGCCAGCCAGGCCGCGACGTCACACAGCGCCCCGAAGCGGCGGTGGTTGTCGGGCCAGTCGCGGCCGTCCGGGCCGGCGTAGGGGCCACCGCCGCGCTCGTATAGCTGCGGGGCGTCGAGCACCAGCAGCTGCAACTCGCCGACGCGGCCGTAGAGCAGGCGCGCCGCGCCGCCGCCGAGCACATTGCCGAGGCGCACGACCTTGCCGGTCAGCTCGAGGCCGTCCATCACCTTCGGGTAGCCGGGCACCAGCACGCGCACGTCCATGCCGAGCTGGGTGAGGGCCGGGGGCAGGCCGGCGACGACATCGGCGAGGCCGCCGGTCTTGACGAGGGGGAAGACTTCGGAGGCGACGAAGAGGACGCGCATGGCTGGCTTTCGGGACAGGTTGCACAAACGGCTCAGAGCCGGTTGAGCATGTCCTGGGTGATCAGGGTGACGCCGGCTTCGGTGCGGAAGAACCGGCGGGCGTCGGCCTCGGGGTCCTGGCCGACGACCAGGCCCTCGGGGATGATGACGCCGCGGTCGATCACGACCTTGCTCAGGCTGGCGCGGCGGTTGATGACGACGTCGGGGAGCACGACGGCCTCGTTGAGGCGGCTGTAGGAGTTGGCGCGCACGTTGGAGAACAGCAGGCTGCGGCGGATGTCGGAGCCGGAGATGATGCAGCCGCCGGAGACCATCGAGTTGATGGCCTGGCCGCGCCGCTTGTCCTCGTCATGGACGAACTTGGCGGGCGGGAGCTGCTCCTGGTAGGTCCAGATCCGCCAGTTGGGGTCGTAGAGGTCGAGCGGGGGGATGACGCTGGTGAGGTCGATGTTGGCCTCCCAGTAGGCGTCGATGGTGCCGACGTCGCGCCAGTAGGCCGGCGCGCCGGGCTCGCTGCGCACGCAGCTGTCGGTGAAGCGGTGGGCGAAGATCGAGGCCCGCTTGGCGACCAGGTGCGGGATGATGTCCTTGCCGAAGTCGTGGCCCGAGTTCGGGTCCTCGGCGTCGCGGCGCAGCTGGTCGAACAAGAAGTTGCCGTTGAACACGTAGACGCCCATGCTCGCCAGCGCCATCTCCGGGTTGCCGGGCATCGGCGGCGGGTCCTTCGGCTTCTCCACGAAGTCGATCACCCGCTCGTGCTCGTCGATGTGCATCACCCCGAAGCCGGTCGCCTCCTTGCGCGGGACCTCGATGCACGCGACCGTCGCGTCGGCGCCGCGAAGCACGTGGCCCCACAGCATCTTGCCGTAGTCCATCTTGTAGATGTGGTCGCCGGCGAGGATGATGACGTGCGAGGGCCGCAGGCTGTGGAAGATGTCGAGGTTTTGGTACACGGCGTCGGCGGTGCCGCGGTACCAGTTCTCCTCGTTCATGCGCTGCTGGGCCGGCAAGAGGTCGACGAACTCGCCCATCTCGCCGCGCAGGAAGCTCCACCCGCGTTGCAGGTGGCGCAGCAGGCTGTGCGACTTGTACTGGGTGAGCACGGCGATCTGGCGAAAGCCGGCGTTGATGGTGTTCGACAGCGCGAAGTCGATGATGCGCAGCTTGCCGCCGAAGTGCACGGCAGGCTTGGCCCGGCGGTCGGTGAGGGCGCCGAGGCGACTGCCGCGTCCTCCAGCGAGCACCAGGGTCAGGGCGGATCGGCTCAGCTCACGCAGGCTCGGTTCAAAGGCCATGGGTTCCCCTGCGCATGCTCTATCATCCCAGCGCCCGACCGATCAACGTTGTGGCCGGTAGGTTTGGCGGGTTCCGCGGCGGCGCTCGTCTCGCCTGCGGATGGAACGGCGTTCCTGGCGGCTCTGCAGCCAGTGGCGGCGGCGAAACCAGATCAGCAGGCCGGCGGCGGTGATGACCATGAGGCCGACGGCGAAGGGGTCGCCGTAGGTCCAGCGCAGCTCGGGCATGATGTCAAAATTCATGCCGTGGATGCCACGCGCTCGCAGTCGCTACGATGAGCGCGAGCAGTCCGCGCCGATGAGCAGGGAGGCGTGAGCGCATGGTGGGGCCTCAGTTCTCGAAGCAGTACAGCACGGCGATCGAGCCGCAGTAGCCGTGGTCGAGGAAGCTCCACAGCTCGTCGGTCATATTGCGGATGCCGGTGCCGCCGAGCTGCGTGTCGTCGTCGCCGGCCCAGTCGTTGCAGAACGTCGAGCCGAGGGCCGGCTGACCGTTGCGCAGGGTGCCGGTCCAGACCCGACTGCCCATGGATGTCTGGGAGTACTCGTCGACGTTGATGGGATTTTGCAGCGAAAGGGAGACCAGCGCGTCCCAGTCCGCCGCGACCACCAGGCCGTTGACCAGCACGTAGCGGCCCTTCGAGTGCTTGATGCGCTCCGCGGCCGAATCGCTGCTGTCGCTCAGCCACGCACGAAAGCTGGCAAAGTTCGGCAGCTTTGCCACCGCCGCGAGGTGCCGGCATCGCTGGTCGGCCGTGAACAGCCCGCCGAGCTTGAAGCCCTGGTACTCCTCGCTGGTCGCGAACACCAGGCGGTCGCGCGTGCACAGCTTGCAGCCGTCGTCCGGGTTGTCGTTCATGTCGTCGC
>NZ_JACCSO010000730.1 GCF_013812955.1 Nannocystis sp.
GGGCGCCCGTCCTCGCCCGCGAGCGCCGGATGTTCCCGAGACTCGACGGCGCATCCGGGGCCCATGGACTCCCTGAACCCGAGGTTCCGATCGCTGTCTCGGCGGGGGCACCATCGGCGGGGCTCCGGCCACAGAGACCCGGTCTCGCGGCCCCTTCCGCGGGGCGGTGGTGGGGTTCTTCCGTGCGTGGCTCGTGCTCTGCGGCCGAGGTTCTGATCGCTGTCCCAGACGGGCAGCCCCCAAACGGCGCGCACGAGAACCTGCCCGGCGGCGACCCGATGGAGGGCTCGCCAGGCCATTGTTCCCGTAGCCTCATGCGCGATCGGAACCGGCGGAACACCGGAATCGACCACGCGCGGGTGCGGGTGCGGGTCGCCGTGGTTCCGGTCGTGATCGCCGGGCTGCGAGGCCGAGGTTCCCATCGTTCTCCGGCCCCCGAGGGCTCGCTGGGCCGTTGTTCCGGTCGGGGCATGCCGTGATCGGAACCTGCGGGGCATCGGAAGTTCGCCCCCGCAGGGGCGATATGCCGACCCACGGGAGCCTCGGAAGCCTGCGCACGCGGGACTACCGGCGCGACCTCAACGGCCGTCGCGTGATCGCGCGTCGCTTCGGGTCCGCTGTGGGACCCGCGCGGGCCGAGCCGTTGGGCGCAGCCGTGGGCCTGTTGGGCGCAGCCGTGGGCCTGTTGGGCGCGGCCGTGGGCCTGTTTGGCGCGGGACCGGCCCGACGCGGGTGCAGCCTGGCGAGCTGTCTCAACTGGAGAGTTCCGCCTTCCGATCATGGAGCCCGACGATCGGCGCCGCCCCGGAGCGTCGAACTGCCGCTGACCATCAGCGTTGACAACAAGCCCCCTGATCAGCCACCGCGCGTCCTTGCGGGGCCTTGACAAGGAGATTCCTGATCAGCATGCGCGCACGGCAGCTGGGCCCGGCCCACAGGCGCACCGCTGGCCACCGACCACCCCGGCGCGCATCGTCGAACGGTCAGCCACGAGCACAATCGCTCCAAGGCATCGACGACTACGCGCCATCGAATCGGAATGCGATACGAATCTCATCGGCACGCGCATGACATTCGTATCGCATTCTTTTAGGCTGCGTATCGCATGTCTGACAGCCTTGACGAGGCACACATTCGCGCCTACTGCCGGAGTCTGGCGACCGACCTGCCACGCGGAGTCTTGGGGTGTTCCATCGCGGCGGAGATCCTCGCCGCTGTCCCCGATGCCCCCGGCCGCCGTCTTCCCGACGTCACGGGATCGGCCCCGGAGATCTTCCAGGCGCTGGTGTCATGGGGGCTATTGCGGAGCATGCCGAGCGCGCGGGTCATGGCCGCAGCACTCGCGCATATTGCCGCGATCTCGCCGCTGGTAGCGCAACGTAGCGCGCGACAATGGCACTTTCGCCTGTCGCAACTGCTCGATGACGCCTCGGTCGTGGCCGAGGCCATACGCAGCCGCGTCCCCCGCGCGCTGCTTGATCTGGCCCCCGACCTCCCCGCCGCCGACGGAGCCCCACGCAGCAGCTCAATCCGCGCCGAGCGAGATCGCCTGGCGGCGGAGATCGAGGCGGCGAAGAAGCAGGCCCATGAGGCGGCTCAACACGCAAGCATTGCGATCGAGCACGCCCGCGCGGCGGATGCACGTGCGACGAGGGCTGAGGGTTCGCGCTCGGTCGTCAGTCCAAGCCCGGGCAACGTCCTCGCCTCGCACCAGCGCCCGCGGCACGGCACCCGCGTCGCGCGCCCCGCCTCACGGAGGCGGATCACCGACTGCAAGTATGCGCGGGTTGTCTCGTCCACTGCACCTCGAGCGTATCAAATGTGGTGAGATCGTTGTTGGCGGCCAAGGGACCTTGTTCGCTATCCACTGCTGCGGCGACTAGGAAGCCGACGAGGAGCAGCCTCCGGTGACAAACAATCGCTTCGGTGGTAGCACGTTGGCCGCGCGCAGTAGGCTGGGGTAGGCGTGCTTACCAGACGGCTCGAAGAAGGCCGCCCCGCTGCGGGCTCGCACCGGCTTGAGCCATACTACAAGGATCCCGAGGTTGAACGCTGTGAAGTCAAACCTGAACTCGGTCCCCCAAGTGCCTGTCTGCTGCTCCCTGCTGCCGTGCTCGAGCATCTTGAAGATGCCCCACTCGCTGGATTCCTCGACGGTCTTTCTACCCTGGCGGCCCCACGCAGTCAGTGAGGCCCCCCTCCCGTCCGTGTTCGGCCATCGCATGCGCACGCCCGGCATGTGCATTGGGATGTCTGGGGTTTGCGATGGCAAAGTCCCGTCCATCTTATAATTGCAATCGACGGCGTTGATTTCCCCCCCGATTTTGAGCTCAACGCGCCCGACATGGCCGTTACATCCGAGACTGATGTCGAAGTCGATCCGTAGCTCATCGTCGACAAACATGTCCATGCCGATTTCCTGAGCCCGGTTGAGGAAATCGATGACCGCGGGGTCCAAGTGGTTAGAGTCGGGATGGCTGAGCTTTCGGGCCTCAATGTCGTTGCCTCGTGTTGCGACCCAGTCGCCGAGCAGTTCGTCACGGGTTTTGCGGATCGCACCGGACTCAGGGTGAAAGAATGCCTCGAAATCGGCGAGCCGAACGGCGTCATCGGCGTTGGGTTCAAAGGGATAGCGGTCAGCGAAGCGTTTATACATCGGATTGACGATGCGCGTGCACCACTCGTTGTCGAGTTCTTCCGCCGAGGGTGCCCCCGAGTTGAGCACCGCGATCAAACCAATGGTAGCGGCCGAGGCGCTGGCACCGACCACCGGCCACAGCCAGCGATGACGGGGCAATGTGAGCATTGAGAGAAGCGCCAACATGGACGGCCAGCGCGCCGCAGGATTCACTGAAAGTCCACGCTCAGCCACACGCCGCAGCCAGATCGGCGCCCTTCGCGGGTCGCTTGGCGGCATCACCTTACCCTCAACGATCGCCAGCACCAGCGCTGCCCTCGTCTGCCCGCGAAATGGCCGCTCGCCGTACAGAGACTCCCACAGAGCCACGCAGAACGAAAACTGGTCAGAGCGAGCGTCTGTTTGAGCACCTTCCCACTGCTCCGGGGCCATATATGCCGGCGTCCCGAGCAGCGCACCAGTGCGCGTAAGATTGAGCGACTGCGGCCGTTCGCTCGACACCGATTCCGCATTGACCTGTTCGCCCGGTCCGCTTTCCCAAGCGCGTGCGAGGCCGAAGTCCATCACACGGACGCGCTCATCAGTCCCGATCATGATGTTCTCAGGTTTGAGGTCGCGGTGCACTAGCCCCGCTCCGTGGGCGGCCGCCAGCCCGCTCGCTACGGCGCCGAAGACCTTCACGACCTCTCGCCAGCCGCGCGGTCTTTCATCCAGCCATTGCCTGAGTGTCCCGCCCTGCACGAACTCCATCGCCACAAAGACCTCATCGCCGTGGGTCCCAACATCATGAACCGTGACGACATTTGGGTGGGCGAGCTTGGCCATCGATTGGGCTTCGCGAAAAAGCCGCGCGCGCGCTTTCGGGTCGCCCTGACCCGATTTAAGGAACTTGAGAGCGACCTTACGGTCGAGATCAGGGTCATGAGCGCTATAGACGACCCCCATCGCACCAGCACCCAAGTGCTCGTCAATCACATAGCGGCCGATTTTTCGCCCCCGAACGAAGCTCTGCTCATCAGAGCGTGTCGGCGTAGTTCCCAGCGTAGCGGCGAGCGCAGGATCGACCGTGGACCCAAACTGCGTCGACTCGCGTTGCTCTGGGTGAGTCTCGCCGCTCATGGCTCTGATTATACAAGACTTTCAACACTTGCGGCGGACCTGCGAGGCCCTTCACGTGTGGAGGTCGGAGGTTTCGCCCCTTTGGCTTGGGCTGGCGGGTGGCCTCCCAGCCGGTGTTATTTCCGCGAAAACTTCACTGGGCGACGTGGTTGCTGTGGGAGTCCGGGGTACGTCAGAACAGCCGCCCTTGCATCTGCAGACGGTCCCACAGGGGCGGGAGCACCTCGACGTCCAGGGCTGCGTAGGCCAGCTGGCGCTTGCTGAGCGGGCGCAGCGTCCAGTCGCTGGTCTGTTCGGTCTTGTCGAGCTCGATGCCCAGTTCACGCTCGCAGACCACGCCGAGCTTGTGGCCGTCCTTGATGTCGCGGCCGTGCTTGGCGCGCGACAGCTCGAGGGTGTCGGCGATGTTCCTGATCGTGATGCCGTGGGGGGCCAGCACGCCCTTTTCGAAGGTCGCGTTGTGGATGATCTTGACGACCTGGGGATCGCCGAGCAGCTCGACCAGCGGGTCGAACTCGGTGATCTGGAAGGCGTCGATGATGAAGATCTGCTCGCGGGTGCCGAGCTGGACGAGGCAGAGGCGGCGCGTGTAGAGGGTGGTCTCGACGTCGAGGGCGACGGCATCCTCCTGGCGCAGCTTGTCGCAGGCGTCGCGCAGCTGCGTGTCGCTGTCGATCCACCGCACGGGCAGCGAGGGCAGCCGGGGCGGCGTGTCCTGCTCGAGCGGGGCAGCAGCAGCGGCGGCGGCCACCTCGTGCGCGGGCGCCTGCTGGGCGCCCCGGGGCACGCGCTGGAGGCTGGGCTTCGGGGTGCCGGTCATCCAGCGCCAGGCGCCGCCGACGTCGAGCAGGTAGTCGGCGACGACCTCGCGCTCGACCCAGGGCGGCATGAGCGGCTGGAACTTGCTCAGGCGGTAGTTGGGCAGCGAGGCGGCGATGTTCTGCCACATCGCGTCGTTGGCCCAGAACTCGGGGTCCTCGAGCTGCGCTCTGGCTCTGCGGAATCCGCCCAGGTCGACCTCGCCGCGGATCTTTAAGAGGAAGTTGTCGGGGATGATCTTCCAGCCGGGGCTGATCGCCTCGAGCGCGTAGCGCAGGGTCGCGTTGATGCGGCCGCCCGCGAAGGTCCACCACAGCAGCTCGCCCTCCACCATCTCGACGACGCCGCCGGGGCGCAGCAGGCCCGCGTCGGCGCGGGTGTCCTGGTGGGTCTCGCGGAGCATGCCCAGCGTGGTCTTCGCCTGCGGGTCGAGGTATGCATAGTCGTCGTCGGCGCAGAGGACCCTGGCGATCTGCTGGCAGACCTCGAAGCCGAGGAACTGCGGCAGGAAGCCGCCCCAGGTCGGTTTGCGGCCGCGGGGGGCGGCCTGCACGATGACGTGGCGGTCGCCGTGCTGGACCTGGATCACCGCCCAGGGTCGACCAGCGAGGAGGAAGCAGCTGACGCCGTCGACCAGGCGATCGACGAAGGCCTGGTTGAGGGTGCCGAGCACCTGGCCGTTCTGCGTCTGCACGGCGTAGCTCTTGGGGCTCGAGAAGACCGCGTAGAGCTCCATGAAGTTGCGCCGGCCGAAGCGGCGCTCGGTCTTGGGGCCGATGACCAGGCGGCCGCTGGCGGTGCGCAGGCCGCCGTCGCGGATCATCCACTGGATGAGGCGATCAAACTCAGGACGAGTGATGCCGGCGAAGTCGGGGACGCGCTGAAAGTGGGCCCAGGCGGCCTCGGGGGGCACGCCGTCGTGGGCGAGCGCAAGCGCGAGCAACTGGTGGACGAGCACCGGCCAGGCGCGGTCGGAGAGTTCGACCGACTCGACCCAGCGGGCCCTGGCGAGCTCGACCAGGGCGATGGCCTGCAGCACGCCGTCGTCGGTCTCGCAGAAGAATGTGGTGTTGGCGACCTGGCCGGCGCGTCGGCCCGTTCGGCCCATGCGCTGCAAGAATGAGCAGACGGTCTCGGGGGCCTCGGCCTGGAATACGCGATCGAGGTCGCCGACGTCAATGCCGAGCTCGAGCGTGGAAGTACAGACAATGCAGGCCGAGACGCCGTGATTGAAGCGCTCCTCGGCCAGCGCGCGCTCCTCCTGCGAGACCGAGCTGTGGTGCACGAACACCTCGGTGCCGGCGCGGCGCATGTGCTCGGCGACGACCTCGGTGATCGCCCGCGATTGGCAGAAGAACAGGCTCTTGCCCGGCTGGGACATCTTCGCGGCCGACTCGGCCAGGGCTGGCAGCGAGGCGTCGCGGATGACCAACAGCTGGCGCTTGGCCGGCGCGTGCGGGGGATCGACGATCGAGCGCTCGCGTTTTGAGCTGCCTTGCAGCCACACCGCGATCTGCTCGGGGTTGCCGACGGTCGCGCTCAAACCAATGCGCTGGACGTCGTGGCGCGAGAGCGCGGCGAGCCGCTCGATCACGCTGATCAGGTGGGCGCCGCGGTCGGTGCCGGCCATGGCGTGGATCTCGTCGATGATGACGACGCGCAGGTCGGCGAACAGCTGGGCCGCGTCGATCGTCTGCGAGACCAGCATGACCTCGAGCGACTCGGGCGTGGTCATCAGCAGCTCGGTCGGCTCGCGGAGAAACGCCCGGCGCTCGTGGCTGCTGGTGTCGCCGTGCCAGACGAAGCGGCCGAGCCCGACCATCTGCGTGTAGCGATCCAGGCGCTCGGATTGATTGTTGAGCAGCGCCTTGATCGGGGCGATGTACAGCGCCCCGACGCCCTGCGGTTGATCGCTGATCAGCGCCGAGAGCACCGGGAACATGCTGGCCTCGGTCTTGCCGCCGGCGGTCGGCGCGAGGATCACCGCGTTGTGGCCGGCGAGCAGCACCTCGCCGGCCAGCTCCTGCACCGGCCGCAGGCTGGTCCAGCCGAGACGGGCGACGATCGCCTCCTGCAGGCGGGGATGCAGCCGCGAGAACACGCTCATGGTGATCACCACACCTCTTCAACGGGGATCGGGCCGGATTCGTCGCCGTCGACGTCGCTGATCACGGCGCCGTCGTTTTGCAGCGCGCTCTCCTCCTCGGTCGTCAGCTTGCGCGGCTCGTAGGCGCGGTCCTTCATGGCCATCGGCTGATAGTCGGGCTCCTGCTGCACGAGGTCCATGCGATTGACGAACTCGCGCAGGAAGTGACGGGGGACCAGGCCGACGTGCCCGCGAAAACCCTCGGTGACCTTGTCGACCAGGAGGTCAATGAATGTATCCGAGATCTTGCTCGCGTGCAGCTCGGGGTTCTCGGCCGGGAACAGGTCACGCAAGGCCCTGGCCACCGCGCGCAGGCGGTCCTTATCAAAGGGCCGCAGGACCAGCTGCGGCTGGCGCAGGCTGGCGAATTCGCCGTCTTTTGAAAATTCGATGCGGTCGTGAAGTGCCGTCAATCCGGCGACGCCGTGGCGCGAGTCGAAGAACTCGGGCGTGCCGGTGAACAGCCACAGCAGGCGCTCGTAGGTGCCGGCGGCGTCGCAAATTTGCCGGATGCCGTTCAGCGACTTGTGGCGCGAGTCCCGGCGCATGCGCAGGATCGTCTCGGCCTCGTCGATGACAATTAATAGGCCCTTGTAGCCGGCGGCGTGGACCATGCCGACGATGCCGCGCAGGTAGGCCATGGCGTCGCGGCTGCCGATGTCGCCGCGGATGTCGGCGACCCGCTTGGCGCTCGCGGCCACGTTGGTGCTGCCCGACAGCCACGAGAGCAGCGCGGCGGCCTCGGTCAGCTCGCCGGCTTGCTTGAGCTCGAAGATCTTCTGGATCGCGCGTATGAACTCGGCCGGGGCCTGGTTGCCGAGCATCGAGGTCAGCTCCTCGCCGAGCTTGGCCGCGACCTTGGGGTCGAAGTCTGCGGCGTCGGGATCGGCGCCGGTGCTGATCAAACCGTCCTCGATCTTGCCGATCCAGCGATCGAGGATATCGCCGAGCGCCCCGCGAGCGCAGGAGGCCGTACCCAGCTCGCTGACGACCTTGCGATAGACATCGTCGAAGCGGTGGAACTTGAGGTCGTTGTCCGAGACGACCACGAAGCTGGTCGCAAAGCCGTGCTTCTGGGCCTCGATCGCCGCGAGGCGGGCCATGAAGGTCTTGCCGCAGCCGTAGCCGCCGCGCAGGAACTTGACGTTGCCGAGGCCCTTGGCGACCAGGTCGAGCTGGCGACGGACCTCGGCCAGCTCGCGGTCGATGCCCACCGCATAGCTGTCGAGCCCGCGCTCCGGCACGAGCCCGCCGCGCAGTTTTTCAAAGATATCCTCAATGTCCTTGGACGACAGGCTGGTCATTTGGGGTTTCGTTTCACGTATCGCTTGGGAATGCTGTCGGAGTCGATGGTGGCGGCGAAGGGCGCCAGTTCGGCCAGGGCCTCGAAGTTGTTCGAGAAGTTGCGGAACTTGCGCGGTGAGCCCAGCATCACCGTGGCCTCGGCCTCGTTGATCGCCCCGAACTGGGCGATGTGGGCGAACACCTTGCGCACGCCCGGGTCGGTGTAGCCGTCGAGCCAGGCGTCGCTGGCCGCGGCCTGCGCGGGCGGCTTCACCGGCGCGCGTGATGCGGTGGCCGGCGCCGCTGCGACCTCGACCGGCGGCGCTGGCTCGGGCTTGGCCTCGGTGACCTCGAAGCGACGGTCGATCAGCTGGGGCTCGATCGTCTGGGTGCCGCTCGGGTGAAACAGCTCGATCTGCACGCGGGCCTCGCGGGGTCCGGTCAGGCGGAATAGCAGCTGGAACGAGCGACCGACGCGGGTATGCACGACGCCGCCGCGCATCTCGGCGCCGAGGCCCGCCTGGTTGGTGTGGGCCTGCACGCGGGCGTCGTCGACCACGCGCACGTCGAAGTCGACGCTGCTCGGCTCGGCGAAGGCCAGGCCCTTCTGGCCGGCCGCGATCTGCAGCTTGGCCTGGACGAAGTGCATACCGTCGATGCTGCCCTTCTCCTCGACGATCAGGTCATACCGGCGATCGCTGGCGCCGGCCGGGTTCTTGTGCTCGAGCGTCAGCACCGGGATGATGCGCTCCTGCGGGCTGTTGCCGCCGTGCACGAAGTTGCGGTCCTTCGCGCATTCATATACGGCGGCGCCACGGGCGAACACCAGATATCCCTCGACATCCTCGTATTGCAAGGACCGCAGCGATACGCTGCATTGATCGGCGCTCTTCACCTCGACGTTGTAGAGGGCATAGCGGGCCAATGCGTCGTAGCCCTGGCCGTGCTGGATGGTCGGATCGCCCTTCTCGCGCAGCATGAAGCCGTGATCGGAGGTGATCACAAAGCGGTTGACGCCGGCCTCGCGCAGCAGCTGCCAGGCGGCGCGAATGCGCAGCAGCTCGGTCGAGAACACCGACGCGCCGATGCCCTTCTCGCCCGCGGCGTCGATCTGGTTGCTGAGGACCAGGGCCAGCTTGGCCTGGCGCAGGCTCAGGCCCAGCTCGCCGCTGGTCATTCGCAGCAGGTCCTCGATGACGAAGCTCGGGCACGCGGCGCCGCCGGCCCGGGTGGCCATGGCCTTCTTGCGCTGCTCTCGGGTCCTGACCTGGAAGTTGGCGGTGGCGAAGCCGTCGAAGCGGCGGGCCGCGGCCTTGTCCTTGCCGGCCAGCAGGGGCCGCAGCTTGCCGCCCTGGGCGATCGGCGCCAGCACGCTCATGCCGACCTCGGTCACCGACGGGAGCTCGGCCAGGCGCGGGCGCAGGCGGGCGATCGGCGCGGCGGCCGGGCCGAGCAGCTCGAGCAGCTCGGTCGCCATCTCGAAGCGCAGCGCGTCGACCAGGAACAGCACGGTCTTTTCGTCCTCGAGCAGCGGCCGCACCACGTCCTCGAAGATCTGCCGCTGCTGCAGGTCCGCGGCCGGGAGCGCCCCCTCGCGCTCGCACAGCGCCGACCACTCACGGGCGCGCTGGTCCTGCCAGACCACGTGGGTGACACGGGCGCGCTCGATCGCCGCCCGGAGCCTGGCCACGTGGGGGACCCGGTCGAACAGCAGCTCCTCGGTGCGCTGGGCCAGCTCGCGCTGGCGCCGGTCGACGGACGCGCCGCGCTCGACGTAGCGCGCGGTGGCCTCCGCGAGCGAGTCGGCGGTGCGGTACTCGAGCTTGGCGCCGGCGACCGCCTGGCCGAGCGCCGCGGTCGCGGCGATCAGGTTCCAGGCGTTCTTGCGCGCGGCGTCGCGGCGGATCCAGAAGCTCTTGCCCTCGAGGCGCTCGCGGGCCCACAGGGCCGCGTTGGCCCAGTCGCTGGCGTCGAGGGCGTCGAGCGCCCCGACGCACAGTTGCTGCTCCTCGAAGCGAAACGTGTCGATCTTGCCGAGGTCCGCCGGCTTGCCGTCCCTGGCCTCGACCTCGATCAGCCGCTCCACATCGAGCGCCAGCGACTCGTAGGCGTCCTCCGCCGCCGTGTCGCGCAGGCTGCGGGCGACCGCGCAGCAGGCCTCGCGCAGTGGAGGCGCAAGGCTGCCCTTGATGCCTCGTAGCACTTCGGCCACCGCGTCGCGGCGCAGGTCGTGCACATACTCGACGCACAGCGCCCAGCTCGCCAGCGCCTCACCGGCCTGCACCGCGGTCGTGACCCGCTTGCGCGCCACCGGGTAGGTCCAGCCCTCGGGGAGCCCCAGGTGGGCCTCCAGGTGGGGCCACAACTGCTGGAAGTCGGTGGCGCCCGCGAGGTGCCGGGCCAGCGGCGAGCTGTGGTCGAGCAGCGCCGCCGCGAGGGCCGTGATGCTCATGCCTTGTAGCTTCGCCGCGAGCTCGCCCGAGGCCGCCGAGACGCGGGCCGTCATCCAGGCGTCGGCGCTCGCCAGGGTGAGCTCGGGGCCGGCCAGGAATTCGTCGACCTGGGCCGGCCCGACCCGGCCGACCGCCGCCTCGCGGATCAGGGTGTCGAGGGCCTTGCGGAACTGTTTGCCGGCGCAGGAGATCTCGAGCATCGGCGTGCTCTTGACGTCGAGCGAGCCGGGCAGGTGGATGAGCACCGGTGACTTGTCGACGCCGCCCGCGTGGTGCTCGAGCTCGACCATCAGCTCGAGATAGCTGCCGCGGTGCGCGAGGACCGGCGCGACCCAGCCGCCCGAGGCGCGCAGCTCGTCGACGAATTGGGCGTAGTGGCCGCCGAGGTCGATCCAGACGACGATCTGGTGGCGGTCGATGTCGGCTTCGAGGAGCTCGCACAGCTTGGCCGAGACGGGCCTGGCGCTCAGGTCAATCATCGTCGCTCTCCTCGCCGTCTGGCATGTCCTGCTGGGCCTCGGTGTCGGCCTTCTCGAGCTTGCGAAGCCGCCTTGCCTGCTCTTTTTGCAGGATCGCCTGCGCGGTCTGGGAACTATCGGCGAGGAAGCGCTTACGGGCCGCGTCGGAGGCGGCCTCGTCGATCGTGAAGTCCGCCGCGATCTCGTCCTGCAGCCGCAGCTCCCAGGCGTACGCGCGCTCGGGGTGATAGTTCCAGAAGCAGCCGTGGGCGACGGCCAGCGAGGGGTCGTCCTTGCACTTGTGGAGCACGCGGTTTTTAAAATAGCGGGCGGCGAGGTGCGACCAGTCGTAGTCCTTGCGGCCCTCACCCGTGGCCAGCTCGGTCCACCATTTTTTCGGGTCCTTCCACTGCGGGGCCAGCAGCGGCCACAGGGCGGCCGCGTTGATCATGACGCCGTCGTCGAGGTCGGGGTCGTAGACGGCATCGTCGTCGCGGGCTTTGGTCTTGGGGTCGGGCTGCGGGGGGCCTTGCTCGGCGCAGGCCTTGAGGTCGGCGATGAACTCGCCCAGCTCGTCGCGCGCGGCGCTGACCTGGGTGAGCCGCTTGTCGGCCGCACGCGCAGCCTTGGCGTCAGCGCCGTCCCGGACCTTGCGGAGGTCGCTGACCTCGCCGTCGAGACGCTGCTTTGTGGGGTGCAGGTGCTCGGCCAGGAGATACCGCAAGGTGCCAGCGTGCCAGCGATGAATGTTGATCCACGCGACAAAGGTTTTTTTAGAAGAGGAGAGCGGCCAGTGGATCGGGCGGTTCTCGTACATCGGGCGATGCACGTCGGCGAAGAAGTCGTGACGCAGATAGTCGCGCAGGTGCTTGCGCTTGCTGTCGATCGCGGGGGCGTGCTCGGACCAGGCGGTGTGTAGGAGGGCGGCGGCGGGGTGGCCGAGGCTGTCGGAGGTCGCGTCGGGGGTGAGCGTGCCGTCGAGGAACAGGACGCCGTGCGGGAGGGCGTGGGTGAGGTCGGCGGTCTGTGGGTCGAGGATGCCGAGCTTGCCGGAAGCGTCGAAGCGGCCCAGCGCGGCCCCGAGGGCGAAGCTGAGGGGGTCGGTGGGCGGCTCGCGGTCGAGGGTCTCGGCGTAAGCGGGGAGGGGGGTGTCCTCGGGGCGATCGACGGCGATCTGCGCCCAGGCCTGGGCGTGACGCCAAGGGGAGGGGCCGGGGTGCTTGAACTCGACGGAGGGCTCGCGGTGGGACTCGTGTCTAGTGAATGCGCCATTGAGGCTGGCGAAGATTTTGTCGACGCTAGCGATTGGAAACAATGCCAGGCGGTTAACATCGCCAGCTTGAAAATGAATTCCCGGGTTCAACGACTCCAAAATACGGGCCGAGATAGACGCATTGAGTGCGCAGAGACCTCCGGGCAGATCGTTGATATATACAGACGTTCCCATGTTGTCGCATATGCTTGCATGCCGATGCAGTCGCCCGACGAAGGAGTTGCCAATCGGCGAAAATGCGATGCCTACTCGGAAGAAATGACCAGGATTGCGAATCGTCGTTCCTGGGCTCCACGTAGAGCGATCGCGGATCAGGAGTCCATGGTTCCGCCAGAAGACGAGATTCTGCAGCGGCTCAAACCATGCCAGACCTTTTCCGCCCATCACATAAGGAGCCCATGGTGAAGCTTCCGAACGAGTTCCAACCTCCCACGGCCGACGAACAAGCCATAAATTATTTCCTGTATCGATTCCCTTGCGGGCCCTTCCTTGCTCAAGGACCTTTGGCGCGTCTCGGTATCGACCGAGAAATTCATCACTCCACCAATAGACGAGCGGCCACTCGGGCACTACCTTCAAGGCGGCAGGGTTGAAATCGTGCCTTCCCACTTGGCAGAGCACCCCCGCCCGCTTTCGATGCAGAGCGGAAATACTCTCCACGCGTTCATCTCGCGGAGTCGGAATCAACCCGACCGAAAAGACATCAGACGTGATGATTGCCTTCTGAACCACATACATGGCAACAGTGCTGTGCCGCATTTGCTCAAATGCGCACCATAGCAAGTCGGCAATCGTCCGAAGGCTGTTCTCTGACAACAACGCCTTTCGCAGAGACGAGAACTGCTTCAGAAACATCCAGCCATTCATCGAGACTTGAGCTGCAAGTCCACCTGCCCGAGCTAGTACCGCTGGCCCGAAGTCCTTCCGGGGCTCTCAGGCATGCGCAATCAGCGTCCAGCCGAAGTCCCGGACCAGGGTCTCGATGATGGCATCACGTGAGTCGCAGAGGGGTGTTGGCTCC
>NZ_JACCSO010000745.1 GCF_013812955.1 Nannocystis sp.
GTCATGCCGGTCATGCCGGTCATGCCGGTCATGCCGGTCATGCCGGTCATGCCGGTCATGCCGGTCATGCCGGTCATGCCGGTCATGCCGGTCATGCCGGTCATGCTGGTCATGGGGCCGCTGTTCAGCGGTCGTCGCTGGAGGGAGGGAGCTCGGGGCGGCCGGGGTTGTGGCGCTCGGAGACGGCCTCGATGCGCTTGCGGATGCCGCGGACGGCCAGCAGCGCGGCGGTCTGGCGCTCGCGCAGGCGCCGGCGGCGGCGCTCCTTGCGATAGCGGCGGCTGTTGCCGAGCAGGCCGAAGAACAGCGGTAGCACGGCCACCTCGATCACCCAGAACATGCCGGCGGCCATCAGGGTCCACAGCCAGATCACGAAGTTGAGGATCTTCGGCAGCTGCGAGGGCGCGAGCGCGGTCGGCGGGACCTCGGCGAGATCGTTGCGGGTGGACTGGTTCACGCGGGGCTGAGCCTCGGGGGCCGGGCGTCTCTGACCTGGCCGATCGTTCATGTTGGTCGCCGCCCCGCCGAGCGCGCGAGCGAGCGCGGCGCGCACGGCTGCGGCGTCCTGGAGGCGCTGGGACGGCTCCGGGGCCAACATCTGGGCGAGCACGTCGCGCAGCGGGGAGGGCGGCAACACGGCCGGGAGGTCGATGGTGAGGCCGCGACGGGGCAGGCGCTCGGCGGGGGCGCCCGCGCCGAGGGCGGCGAGCGTGGCCCCGAGCGCGTAGACGTCGGTGGCCGGGGTGGCCTCGCCGTGCAGCTGCTCGGGGGCCATGTAACCGAAGGTGCCGATCATCGTCGAGCCGCCGTCGGGTTGCAGGGCGAGGCGCACGCCGCCGAAGTCGATCAGGGCGAGCGGGCTGTCCCGACGCTGCGGGCGAGCGATCAGGTTGGAGGGCTTGATGTCGCGATGGACCACCGGCGGGTGGCGGGCGTGCAGGTACTCGAGGATGTCGAGCGCCTGCAGCAGGAGCGCCCGCAGCTCGGGCTCGGTCATGCCGGCGCGGCCGAAGCGACGCGAGAGCGGCTCGCCCTCGACCAGCTCCATCACCAGGAAGAACTCGCCGGTGGTGTCGCTGGTGAACTGGTCGAGGTAGCGCGGGATCGCCGGATGTTGGAGATCGCGCAGGACCTGACACTCGCGCTCGAACAGGTCGAAGGGCTTCCAGTCGCCGCCGAGGTTCTTGAGCTGCAGGACCTTGATCGCCACCGCCTGACCGGTGACCCGGTCGACGCCGCGAAAGGTCTGCCCCTGTGAGCCGGCGCCGAGGGCCTCCATGATCTGGTAGCGCTGCAGGCCGGTCGGGATGGTCACTGGGCGGTTTTAGCGCAGCGGCGGCGTCGCGGCGAGGGGCGCGAGGTGGGCGAATGCGGGCGCTGCGCCCGCGATGGCGTGCGTGATAGGCTCGGCGCGATGACCACGGTCGAGATCGACGTGCTGTTGCCACGGCTGCGCGAGCTGCATCCCACCGCACGCTACGAGCTCAACTGGTCGACGCCGGTGCAGATGCTGGTGGCGACCATCCTCGCGGCCCAGTGCACGGATGAGCGCGTCAATGCGGTCACCGAGACGCTGTTTGTCCGCTACCCGGATGCGGCGGCGTTCGCCGGGGCCGATCGCGGCGAGCTCGAGGAGGCGATCAGGCAGACGGGCTTCTACAAGCAGAAGGCCAAGTCGGTGCAGGAGGCTTGCCAGGCGCTGATCGCCGACTTCGGCGGCGAGGTGCCGCGCACGGTCGCCGAGCTGGTGACCTTGCCGGGTGTGGCGCGAAAGACCGCGAACGTGGTGCTCGCGACCTGCTTCGACATCCCGTCGGGGATCATCGTCGACACCCACGTCGCGCGGCTCAGCCAGCGCATGGGCCTCAGCCGTCAACGCGACCCGGACCGCATCGAGCAGGATCTCATGCCGCTCGTGGCCGAGGATCAGTGGACTTACTTCGGGCCGGCGATGGTGCTGTTCGGGCGCTACGTCTGCACCGCGAAGAAGCCGGCCTGCACGACCTGCATGCTGCAAGATGTCTGCCCCAAGATCGGGGTCTAGTTCGGGATGATGATGTGGCATCGCCGGGCCTGCGCCCGGCGATGATCAGCGGAACAGCGGATCAGCGGATCAGCGTTGCGATGGGCACCGTGGTGATGGCGCCCGAAGCAGCTCAGGCGCAGGTGCCCTCGCCGCACGCGGCCTCGCCGGACTTCTTGGACTTCTTGCTGGCGGGCTTCTTCTTGGCGGCGGTCGTGGTGGTCGAGGTCGCAGCCGGGGCGGTCGCGTCCGCGGCGACCGCGGTCGAACTGGTGCTCGTGCTGGCAGCAGCGGGCGGGGTCGCGGCCTTGTCGCCGCCGCAGGAGCCCTCGCCCTTGGCGCCGCCGCAGGAGCCCTCGCCCGCGGCCTTGTCGCCGCCGCAGGAGCCGTCACCCGTGGCGCCGCAGGACTTCTCGCCCTTTTCGCCGCCGCAGTTGGCGTGGCCGTGGCCCTTGTCGGCGCCGCAGGAGGCCTCGGCGGCCGGCTGGGTCGCGGGGACTTCAGTCGCTTCGGTGGAGGCCTTCTTGCAGGCGGAGAGGGTGAGGCCGGTCCCGAGGATGGCCAGCGTCGCGGTGATGGTCTTGATGTCCATGGTGTCGTTGTTTTCCTGGTCTGCGATTACGTCAAGGAATGGGGGGTGGATCGGGCGTAAGCTTCGCGGTGAATTGCAGGCTGACCTCGGCCGCCCTGGCGACCTTGGGCGACATCGCCTGCAAGGTCTTGGCGGCGAGCTTGCTGAAGCCGGTGCGCGGGCGGACATCGTACTCGTCGAGGCCGATCGACAGCGGCTCGCGGCTCGTGATGGTGACGCTGGTCGGGTGGTCGCCTGCCCACGTGAAGGTCGCCTCGAGCGGGACCGACTTGCTGGCCTTGCGCTGGTGGAGCAGGAAGTCGCCGACCGCGGTGAAGGTCACCTTGCGGGCCGGGCCGTCGAGCTTGCCGAGGTCGGTGGCCGACAGGTCCTGGACCGAGAGCAGCGAGAACTCGATCAATGCGTTCTTTTGCAGCTGCTCGGGCGGCGCGTCGGGGCCGATCTCGAGCCAGTCGCGGGCGTGCTGGTTCTGGGTGTCGTTGCGGGTCTCCGCCTCGAAGGTCGTGCCGTCGTCGCCGCTGACGCGTTGAAACAGCTCGAGCTCGCGGAGGTCGACATGGATGATGCCGGTGGTTTTGGCGAGGTCGGCGGGGTCGACGAAGATCTCACCGGTCATGGCTGCGGGCGGGACACGGCCGCGGATCTTCTCGATCGGAGCCTCCATGTCGAAGCCGAGCCGGCTGCTCGCGGGCTCGATCATGTAACGACGCGCACCACCGGACTTCGGAGCCGCGAAGGTCAGCTTCTCGGCCTCCTCCGCGAGCTTGACAGGTTCGCCGCCGCAGGCGACGAGCAGTACTACCGGGAGGGCGAGGGGAGCGACGCGCATGTGATGGGCCTTGAACGGCGAGACAGCCGGGCTGTTACAGCCCCGGCCGGGGCAGCATGCCCGATCTGTTCGCGCTCCGGGGTGGCCGCGTCGCCTCGCCGCGGGTGCGCGGACGCGCGTGCGGTCGACGTCCCCCGGGCCTGGACGCTGGCCGTGGTCGGTGTGCTCGTGATGTTGTCGGGCACACCGGCCCTGGCGGCTGCGCCGGTCGCCTTTCCGGTGCCGGACGTCTCGCCGGGTCGAGCGCCGACGCCGACGATCCGCGAGCTCCAGGAGGCGCTGGAGCTGCGACCCGGCGCGACCTGTCTGTCGGCGGAGACGCTGGTCGAGCACGTGCGCAGCTGGCTCGGCAAGGATGAGGTCGCGGTCGGCGTGCGGATCGAGGTCGAGGGTGACGAGCACGCGAGCGACGCGGCGGTGATCATCGTGCACACGCCCGCCGGCGTGATCGAGCGGCCCTTCGAGCACGGACCGCCCGGTTGCAGCGACCTGCATGCGGTGATCGGTCTGGCGATCGCCATGGCCATCGATGCATCGGTGCTGGCGAGCCTCGGTTATGACGTCATCGAGAGCCCGCCGGCCTCACCGGGCGTCGACCCCGAGCTGCCGCCGCTGCAAGCCCGGCGAAAGGTCGCACCGGCGTCGCCACCGCCACCGCCACGAAAGGCGCGGGTACGCGCAGCTGCGGCGCTGCGCGGCGGTCTGTGGCTCGGGGCATTACCGGGGATCGCCGGCGGGGGACAGCTGCAGATGGAGCTCGGCTGGCGGCCCTGGTTCGAGCTGCGCGCGGGGGTCCTCGGCGGTCGTGGCAGGCCGCAGCCGCTGGGCTCCGGGACCGTGGAGCTCGGCCTGGTCGCCGGTCGCATCGATGCCTGCTTCGGGGTGTCGCGCCGACGCCTGCGTCCGCGGCTGTGTGTGGGCCCGACGGCCGGGGTGTACCAGGCGCTGGGTCGCGGGCTCACGGAGGCGGTCACGGTGGTCCGTCCCTGGGCCGCCGCGGCGCTGGCGGTGGAGCTGCGCATCGCGGCGACGAAGGTGTTCGCGGTCGATGTCACGCTGGACGCCCTGATCCCGTTCATTAAGCCGGTCGTCCAGGTCCGTGATAAGGACAAACCAGGTATGATCGGGGACGCCGTGACCTTCGCCCCCATCGGGGTCGTGATTGGAATTGGCGGCGCGTTCACGATCCGGTGAAGGGCTTGACCGATTCGCGACATATACCGCCTGAAGATGGCACGCCCACGGCCCCGCCCCCGCACCTCGATGCGGCCAAGCTGTTCCGAGATCACGCGAATTTCGTCGCCAACTTCGTCGTACGCCTTGGGATGCGCCGGGAGGAGGTCGACGATATCGTTCAAGAAGTCTTCCTCGTAGCCCACCGCCGCGGGGGCTTTATCCCGGGGGCTGCCCGGCCAACCACGTGGCTGGCCGAGATTGCCTTGCGGGTGACCTCGGCGACGCGCCGGCGTCTGCGTCGCTCGCGTGAGGACGCCGATGTGCAGACGGTCGCCGGCGCCGTGGCCCAGACCCGCGGCCCCGGCGAGCAGGCCGAGACCGCCGAGGCCCTGCGCCGGGTGCAACAAGCGCTGGAGGCGCTCGACGAGCCCAAGCGGGCCGTCTTCATCCTGTTCGAGCTCGAAGGCGAGAGCTGTGAGTCGATCGCCGCCGGTCTCAACATCCCGATCGGCACCGTGTACTCGCGCCTACACAAGGCCCGAAAATTGTTCATGGAGGCCCACAGCCGCCTGGTCGGCGCGGGGCCCAAGCTGCCCACAAGTTCTCAGATGGTGACGCAATGACCGCAGATCCCCTCAGGCTGCTCAAGGACCCGGCGACCGCCGCGGTCCTCCGTCGCGACATCGGCGCTGCCGCTCGCGGCGTCCCTTATGACGTCGGCGCGGGCCTGGCTCGCTTCGAGGCCAGCCTGTCTCAAGGGGCAGGTGGTGCGGTCGCCGGCACCTCGAGGTTCGGCGGGCTGATCGGACCGCTCGCCGCGGGCGGCCTGCTCGCGGGCGGCCTGGCGGCGGCGCTCAGCTGGGTGCTGGCCGCCACGCCTGCGCCTGCGCAGCTGGACGGGCGCGAGCTCGCGGTTGCACCTGCCCTGCATTCGGCGCCGGTCGTGTCGCCGGTGTTGTCGCCGAACGTGACGCCGAACTTGTCCCCGAACTTGTCGGCGGTCGGAGCGGCGCCCATCGAGCCGTCGCCCGGGGCGGTCGCGGTGGTCGAGCCTGCGTCGCGCCCGGTGAAGTCGCGGCGGTTGAAGGGCGCGCGCAACGAGGTCTCGGCGGTGAAGGTCGACGGGCCGGGCGATTATCTCCGCGAGGCTCGCAGCTTGAACGCGGCACGGGGAGAGCTCGGGCAGAACGCCGCCAGGGCGCTCGCGCTGGCGGAGGCGGGCATCGCCCAGTTCAAGGATGGGACCTTCGCGCAGGAGTGGGAGGGCATCGCCGTGGTGGCGCTGCTCGAGCTCGGCGACCTCGAGGGCCGTACGCGGGCCGAGGCGTTCTTGCAGCGTTATCCGAGCGGCACCTATGCGCCGCGGATCCGTCAGGCCCTCGACCCGGGCCAGGACCTGCCCTGAACACCTGAGCGGGCATTTGCCTGTCCGATGGGGCAGGTGCGACGACGCGCGGATCTCTCGTGAGTCTGGCGCACATACGATCCCGGCCACGGTCTACCGTCGGTCGGGATTTCGCGTGGAAAACCCACGGATATCAAGCGCATTGCGGTCGATCCTTCAGCCGCTTCACGACACCGCGGCGTCGGCCCGTGGGCTTACATGTGCCGCCGATCTCACATTTCCGCCCCTGTCGAAATGATGCAGTGAGTTGGCTCCCGTGCCATGCTCGACTGCGGTGAAGCTGCCCCCCACAACTACCTGGCCCTCGGTCGGGTTGCTGTGCCTGTGCTCATGCACGTCGCCCGTGTTCGTCGGCACGGACGATGAGGACACGAGCACGGGCACCCACGTCGCGTCGGAAACGAGCGACGCGCAGGTCACCACGTCCGCGTCGATGGACGCGGCCAGCAGCGTCGGAGCGATCACGGAGGACACCAGCGCGGAGTCCACGGATGGGCTGCGCTTCGACCTCCCGTCGGTGGAGGTCAACTCGGCGTGCCTGATGCCGGCGCTCGATTGCGACGCGTACATCAACGACGACGATCAGGACCTCGGTCTGAGCCTCGACCTCGAGCACGCGCTCGGCCTCAACTGTGAAGGCGGCGGGGTCAAGAGCAGCGGCTCGCTCGAGCTCGCGGGGGCGCCCGGTTCGTGGCAAGTGGTCGGCGAGCTCGGCGACGATGGCAGCTTCGCGCCGCGCCACGGGACCCGGGCGGTGCTGCTGTCGACCGGCGTCGCCGCGCACATCCTGCTCGCGCCGCAGGAGGTCGTCGCCAAGACCGAATGCTCCCAGATCGGTCTCCCGTGCCCCTCGACCGACTTCCCGGAGGCCTACGATCTCGACGAGCTGCCGCCGCCGCTCGAGGCGCAGGCGCTAGACTGTCCCCCGGGACAGCCGCTGCCGGGCCCCGGCGACTGCTCACAGACCATCGACAGCCAGTGGGGCGGCGAGCCGCGCCTCGCCCACGACTACACCGAGCTGCGCTTCGTCGCCGAGGTCCCGGCCGACGCCGCGGGCATCACGCTGCACGCGGCGTTCTTCACCGCCGAGTACCCGCCGCGCTTTCCCACCGGCTACAACGACCTCGGATTGCTCTGGCTCGAATCCGAACAGTGGACCGGCAACTTCGCGGTCCACCCGACGCTGCAGCTGCCGCTCGCCGCCGAGGTCCTCAAGGATGGCTTCGATCACACCGGCGTCGATCCGGCGCTCGCCAGCTTCGCCTTCGCGGAGCACGCAGCGACCGACTGGATGCAGCTGCGTGCGCCGGTCCTGCCCGGCGAGACCATCACGCTGGTCGCGGCGGTGTTCGATGTCGGCGACGGCCAGGGCGACAGCGCGCTCCTGCTCGACGACCTGCGCTGGGACTGTATCGCGCCAACACTAGGTCATCGCTGAGCGCGAGAACGGGCGAGTAAAAAAAACTCGCGACATGCATCGCGACGGTGAAGGAAGTCGGGTCATGGCGACATAGACCCGCCGTGAACAGCTCACGACGCGAGCGACTCGGGGACGCCTCCGGCAACCTCGAGCACTCGCAGCGACGCGTCTCATCGCAGGATGGTCCGTCGCCGGGAGCCTCACACCAGTCCGAGCTCGTCGGGCCTCGCAAGTCAGCTTCGGGATCCGGTGGTGGTTGTATGGGGGGTCAGAACATCACCGGCGCTGTGGAGCTTGCGCGGGACTCGTCGAGCCTCGGACGTACTTGAGTTGTTGAGATGGTGCGTCGAAGCACGGGGGGTGCTTCACGGCGCGCGTCGCAGGACCCTTAGACCTGCGCCGCG
>NZ_JACCSO010000749.1 GCF_013812955.1 Nannocystis sp.
TCGCTGCACCGCATGCACGCGGCGCTGCAGGGCTTTCATGTCCAGGGCAGCAACAACTGGGCGGTCGACGGGCGCCTGACCGACAACGGCATGCCGCTGATCGCCAACGATCCGCACCAGCCGCTGCAGAGCCCGTCGGTGATGTACGCGCAGCACCTCAACAGCGCCGACGGCGGCGGACAATTCGACGCGGCGGGCTTCGGCTTCGCGGGCGCGCCGGGCGTGCAGCTCGGCCACAACCGCAACCTGCACTGGACGGCGACCACCGGCTTCGCCGACTGCATGGACCTCTACAGCGTCGGCGGCGACCAAGCGGCGATCGTGATCGGCAACAGGTCGGCGCCGATCACCGTGCGTAACGAGGAGATCAAGGTCAAGGGCGGGATCACGACGGTGCTCGAGGTGAACGACGTCGAGGGCTACGGGGTGCTGCTCGGCGAAGCGCTGCCTCTGCCGGAGACGCTGGTGGTCGACAGCGACCGCCGCGTGCTGATCAACTGGACCGGCTTTCGCGCGACCAACGAGGCGCAGGCGTTCCTCAACATGAGTCGCGCGACCAACCTCGACGAGTGGGAGCTGGCGGTCGACAAGATGGAGGTCGGCACCTTCAACTGGCTGGCGGCCGACAAGACCGGCATCAGCTACCACGTGCACACGCTGATCCCCGATCGCGGTGATCCGTCGGCGCGGCCGATGCCGTTTACGGTGGTCGACGGCGACGACCCGGCGTACCTGTGGACCGGCCAGAGCCTGCCCGCGAGCAAGCTGCCGCAGAGCCGCGCCGAGCAGACCGGCTACATCGTCACCGCCAACAACGACCCGTTCGGCTTCACCGCCGACGGCGACGTCGAGAACGACCCCTGGTACTACGGCGCGTTCTACGACCCGGGCTACCGCGCCGCGCAGATCGAGCAGCGCATCAAGGAGCTGAGCGGCAAGGGCAAGCTCGACGTCGCCGCCATGCAGGCGATCCAGACCGACACCCACAGCGGCGTCGCGGACGAGCTGCTGCCGGTGCTCGCCGAGGCCTACGCGACCGTGCCGAGCGACATCGAGCTGACGCCCTACCGCGACCGGCCCGACCTCGACACCCTGGTCAAGCTGATGACGGTCGAGTGGGGCCGCAGCATGCAGCAGGAGGAGGCCGGCGCGCTGGCCTTCCACGTGTTCGCCCACTACCTCGCCACGCAGGTCTACAAGGACGACCTGCTGTTCGCCTTCGGTCCGGTGATCGAGGCCTCGCCGATCTCGGCGCTGAAGTTCACCGCCCTGGCCGCCACCGGGCAGTACCCGGACGGCGACAAGCTGATGCAGGGCGGCCGCAATGCGCTGGTGCTCGAGGCGCTCGATCAGACCTCGAAGTGGCTCACCGCCGAGTTCGAGAGCGTCAACCCCGGCGGTTACACCTGGGGCGAGCGCCACGGCACCGGCTTTCGCAACGGCTTCGGCGGCAAGCTCGACGGCGGCTGGGTCGCCACCCACGGCGGCGAGGACACGGTCAACGTCTCCAGCACCGTGTTCTACACGCCGATGACCACCGATGTCGTCGACCCCTTCGAGTCGCACGACGGCGCGGTGTTCCGCGTGGTCACCCGCTTCCTCGAGGACGGCACCCCCGAGGCGATGATCAACTTCCCCCGCGGCAACAGCGGCAACCCGGACGACCCGCACTTCGCCGACACCGTCGAGGACTGGCGCGACGGCGTTTACAAGAAGTACCCCTACGCGCGCGCCGAGGTCGACGCGGCGATGACCCGGAAGATCGTGCTCAAGCCCTGAGGGCAGGGGCGCTTGAACACTTGAGCGCTTGAACACTTGAGCGCTTGAACGAGCCGGCGGCGACGGCTAAGGTCCGCCGGCGTGTCCGTCCCTCTCCGCGCGACCGGTCTGTGCAAGCGTTACGGCGCCCGTGCGCTGTTCGAGGAGCTCGGCCTCGGCGTGGCCGCCGGTGAGGTGGCGGCGCTGCTCGGGCCGAACGGCACCGGCAAGTCGACGCTGCTCGGCTGCATCACCGGCGCCGTGATCGCGGACGCGGGGCGGGTCGAGATCGGCGGCCACGATCTCGAGACGGCGCCGATCGCCGCGCGTGCGGCCCTGCGCGCGCTGCCGCAGGAGGTCGAGGTGCCGGAGGGGCTTACCGGCCGTGAGCTGCTCGAATTTCATGCGGGGGTGTTCGCCGATCCGTCCGGGCAGGCGGCGGCGATCGAGCTCGCGGACCTCGGCCCGGCGATCGACGCGCTGGCGACGACCTACAGCGTCGGCATGCGCAAGCGACTGATGTTCGCGGCGCTCACCCTCGGACCGGCGGCGCTGTATGTGCTCGATGAGCCGTTCGCGGGGGTCGACCGTGAGGGGCGCGGGCGCATGGTCGAGGCGCTGGTGCGGGCGCTCGCGCGTGGGGCGGGGGTGCTGCTGTCGGCGCATGATGCCGAGGATCTGCAGGGGGTCGGGCTGGTGGTGCGCGGGATCCGGCTGCGGTGAGTTGGTCCTGGTCCTCGGCGCGCGTTGTCATTGCTTCGGCAGCTCGAACCAGAAGGTGCTGCCGTGGCCGATCGAGGACTCCACGCCGGCCCCGCCGCCGTGGGTCTGCGCGATGCGCCGGACGGTGGCCAGGCCCAGGCCGATGCCCGGCTGGCCGGCGGTGCTGCCGCGGATGTAGGGCTCGAAGATGCCGGGCAGGAGATCGGCGTGAATGCCGGGCCCGGTGTCGGCGACCTCGAAGCGGATCTTTTCGCCTCGCTCGAGCACGCGCACCTCGATGCGGCGCTCCGGGCGGTCGTCGTCCATGTACTTGATGGCGTTCTGCAGCAGGTTGTCGAGCAGGCTGGTGAAGACGCCGGGGCTACAGGCGACCGCGCAGGGCGGGGACGGAGCGGCTCGCAGTTCGATGTGGTGCTGCTCGGCGAGCGCGCGCACCTCGGCGAGCAGGTCGTCCAGGGCCGGGCCGACCTCGGTGCGGTCGCCGGGCTCGGGTCGCGCGCCGCCCCTGGCGAAGCGGAGCAGTCCGTCGACGATGGAGCGCACGCGCTGCACGCCGCGCTGACCCCGGGCCACCGCTGCCCGTGCGCGGTCGTCGGGTGGCAAGGCCTGGTCCACCATCGTCAGCGCCAGGGTCGTGGTCTGCAGCGGGCTCAGGATGTCGTGGGCGACCCGGCCCGCGAACTGCTCGAGCTCATCGGCGCGCCGCTCCAGCAGGGAGCCGTGGGCCTCGAGCAGGTTGGTGTATTGCGTCACGGTTCGCAGCAGCATGAAGCCGGCGGTGATCGTCAAGATGGCAGCCAGGGCGCAGAGCGTGCCCTGAATGATGATGGCGCGCTCCCGGGTGTCCTGGATCTCGTGGGCCACGCGGGCAGACTCGTCGGCGATGAAGTCCATCGAGGTCTCCATCGCTCGCGCCGCGCGATCGGCGTCGTCCGGCAGGGTCCCCTGAATGAGCAGGCGGGCGCCCTGCTCGTCGTGGCGGGCGTAGCGGTCGAAGATCTCGTCGAGCGTTTTGTCCATGCGCTCGACCTCCACGCTGACCTCGGTCCAGATCCTGTGCTCGCCCGGGAACATGGGCAGGTCACGGTAGGCCGCGACCTCGGCGCGCACGTGGTCGTGCTCGGCCATGGCGACGTGGAGTTGTGCGGACCGGCCGTCGTCGAGCAGCGGCCAGTACAACAGCATCTGGACCCGGCGCAGCCCGCTTCGGGCCTTCACGAGGCGATGGATGCTGGGCATCGCGCCCTCGGCGATCTGCGTCGCGGCGCGGTCGATCGCGGCTTGGACGTAATGGGCGTAGCCCGCCACCCCGATGAAGCTCAGCGCGACCGCGGCGAAGACCCCGACGAAGCGGGGACCGGAGATCGGTCGCGGCGCCGTCGAGGTTCCAGGCTTCTGCACTCGACTGAGTACTGACTCCAGAAACTTGATTCGGCAATGTTCATCGGCCCAAGGATTTGGACACGGGGCAGCCGACGCGGCCGGAGAGGCCACGAGGCTCAGCGGGCTCGGCAGGCTCGGCGGGCTCGGCGGGCTCGGCGGGCTCGGCGGGCTCAGCGGACGAAGATCATGCCCGGCTGTCCGTTGATGTTACCGCCGACGCAGGTGTCGTAACACGAGCGCCAGCCGGTGTTGGCGACGACGGTGTGGCGGTAGATGTGTGACGGTGTCACGAGGGATCTGGCCCGAAGGCCAGGTCGATCCCGGCGCGTGCGCGGCAAAACAGCGAGGGGCGCCCGACGGCCGCCGTACCATGCGGGAATTGAACCCGCGGTCCCCAGATTGAGAATCTAGTGCGTTACCAGCTACGCCAACAGTATTTTGGCGACCGCCCACGTGGCGCCCCTCGGCCGCAGGATAACCGCGGCCGGGGGCGCGTCGCAAGCTCAGGGTTGGGGTTTGCCGCGTTCGCGCATGCTGTCGCTGCTGCGCGCCAGCGGGGTGCCCTTCACGACCTGGGCGAGCAGGTCGGCGGGGCTCTTGCCGCCGAGCAGGGCGACCAGGTTCATGTTGGTCGCGGCGGCCTTCATCACCTCGCTGTCGGCCGCAGCATGCAGCGCGCCGACCAGTTCACGCTGGATGGCGCCGAGGCGGACCGCGTCGGCGCTGGCGAACGCAGCGGCGGTCTGCTGATCGATCTCGGCGAGCGCCCGGG
>NZ_JACCSO010000359.1 GCF_013812955.1 Nannocystis sp.
GCGAGCGCTGGATGGAGCTCGACGAGCTGTACGGCGCCTGGCTCGGCTACGTCAGCGAGGCCGACAGCTACGGCCTGTGGTTGCAGCGCGGCGAGCTGCTCGAGTCCCACCTCGCCCGCCGCGAGGAGGCCCGCGCCTGTTACGAGGCCGCGAGCCGCCACGAGGCCCCCGGCGGCGACGCCTGGCGGAGGCTGGAGGCGCTGCTCGTCGACCTGAGCGACCACCACGGCTTCGTCGGATTGATCGAGCGCTGGGTCGAGCAGGACCCGGCCTCGGCGCCGACCGACCGGCTGTTGAACGCCGCCCGCATCGCCCGCGAGGAGCTCGGCGACGAGGAGCGCGCCGCGGTTTTTTTCTACAAGGTGCTCGAGCGCGAGCCCTTCAACGCCGAGGCCTTCGAGGGCTACAAGGAGCACTGGCGGCGCAAGAACAATTGGGCGCACCTCGCCGAGCTGCTGCTCTACCAGATCGACCAGGCCCAGCAGATCCAGGGCCCGCACAGCCCGCTGGCCCGCCCCGAGTTCGCGGAGAACTTCGCCGAGCTCGCCGAGGTCTACGAGCGCCGCCTCGGCGACCTGCAGGGAGCCCTCGGCGCCTGGGACCGCCTCGCCGCCGCCTACCCGTCCGACTGGCGCCCGCGGGAGCAGATCGCCCGCATCGACAAGCGCGCGCGCATGCTCGACAACATGATCGTCGCGCAAGAGAACGAGCTCGCGCGCACCATGGACCCCGCGCGCCGCTTCGAGGTCCTGCGCCGCCTGACCCAGGCCCAGCGCGAGCGCATGACCGATCCGCAGGGCACCATCACCCTGTTCCACGAGATGCTGGGCCTCGCCCCCGGCGATCAGACCACGCTCAAGGCGCTCGGCGAGATGTACGAGCGCACCGGCGCCTACGACCAGGTGATCGACCTCCTGCGCCGCCAGACCGAGGTCACCCGCTCGCTCTCGCAGCGCGTGGTCCTGCTGCGACGCATGGCCGAGATCTGGCAAAACGAGCTCCGCCAGCCGCGCGAGGCGCTGTGGGCCTGCGAGCAGATCCTCGGCTACTCCCAGGGCGACACCGACGCCCTGCACCGCCAGCAGAGCCTGTGCGCCGAGCTGGCCGAGGCCGCCGGTGAATTCGACGCGCTCGCGGCCGAGCTGCAGCTGGTCGGCGAGCCGGTCCAGCGCAGCCGTGTGCTCCGGCGCATGGTCGACGTCGCCGAGCGCAAGCTGCGAGACCCGCAGCGCACCGCCCAGGCCTGCCACCAGCTGC
The DNA here is from genome assembly GCF_013812955.1 of Nannocystis sp. Lineage (GTDB taxonomy): Bacteria > Myxococcota_A > Polyangia > Nannocystales > Nannocystaceae > Nannocystis. The sequence continues at coordinate 1,258 of NZ_JACCSO010000359.1, forward strand.
ACGCCGCCGACCCCCACAACATGGAGGTCCTCGACAAGATGATCGGCGTCTACGAGGCGATCGGTCGCCACGAGGAGCTCGCCAGCCTGCTCGGCAAGGCCGCCGCCTCGGCCCGCACCCCGCCGATCCGCCAGCTCGACTACCTGATGCGCCTCGGCCACCTCGCCGAGACCACGCTCGCCGATCACGACCTCGCCTGCTCGGCCTTCGAGCGGGTGCTCCGGATCCACCGCGACCACCGCGGCGCCGTCGAGGCCCTGACCCGCCTGTATCGCGCCCTCGGCTCGTGGCACGGCCTCGCCGCCTCGCTCGGCAACCTGCAGGACATGGTCGACGGCGACGACGAGGCGATCGCCATCGCCTGGGAGCGCGCCGAGGTCCTCTCCGAGCAGCTCGACAACCCCGCCGCGGCCGTGCGCGTGCTCGAGCAGCTCGCCACCACCGCGGCCGTCGGCAACCGCGACGTCGCCACCCGCCTGCTCGAGCTCTACGAGCGCGCGGGCCAGTTCGACAAGCAGATCCGCCACGCCGAGATCCTGCTGCTCTCGACCCCCGACCCGGGCACCCGGCGCGAGCTCTACGAGCTGATCGCCCGGAGCTGGCTGATCCACTTCCAGGCCCAGGAGAAGGCCCTCGCCAGCTTCCAGCGCTTCATGGCCGAGGCCGGCGACGACCCCGACGGCCTGCGCATCATGGGCGAGCTGCAGGGCCTCACCGGCGACCACGCCGGCACCCTCGCCACCCTCGAGCGCAGCCTCGAGGTCAGCACCAACCCCGCCGAGCAGGTCGTCACCCTCGAGCAGATGGCCGAGGTCTGCGAGCAGGGCCTCGGCCACGCCAAGCGCGCCCTGCAGCTGCTCGGCCGCGCCCTCAGCATCGCCCCCGGCAGCCGCGACCTCAAGCAGAAGATCGAGGCCTTCGCCGAGCGCCACAACATGTGGAAGGACCTGCTGGTCGTCTACGCCGAGCGCTTCACCGAGATGAGCGCGCGCGGCGAGTCCCGCGGCCAGATCGAGATCTGCATCAGCGCGTCCACCTCGGCCGAGCAGCGCATCGGCGACCTCGACCTCGCCTTCGCCTGGGCCAAGAAGGCCTACTTCGTGGCCCTGCGCGGCGGCATGGACGCGAGCGCCGTGCAGGCCCGCCTCGACGCCCTCGCCCAGCAGCACGGGCTGTGGCCGCAGCGGCTCGAGGTCATCGAGCAGGAGCTCGCGCTGCAGGAGTCCAGCAAGTCGCCGAACTTCGGCGACTACGGGACCATCGCGCTGCTGCTGTCGGCGGCGGAGATCGCCCGCGAGCGCCTCGAGGACCCGCCGCGCAGCCTCGGCTTCCTGCAGCGAGCCTACCGCCTGCGCCCCGAGGACGACGAGCTCGCCCGCCAGATCGAGGCCCTCGCGGAGGCCCACAACCTCTGGGGCGCCGCGATCGAGCTGCACGAGGCCCGCCTCGCCCGCGCCCGGACCGGCATGGCCCGCTTCGAGTCCTGCCACGCGATCGCCAAGATCCACGAGCGCCAGCTCGCCGCCCCCGACCAGGCCTTCACGTGGCTGCGCCGGGCCTGGGACGAGCTGCGCGGCAAGGAGCCCGCGCTCGCCGAGGAGGCGATGGACCTCCTGATCCAGCTCGCCGAGCGCCACCAGCTGTGGCCGCAATTGGCCGAACACCATCGCACCGTCGCGACCACGCGCGCCGCCAAGAACGACGCCCGCGGCGCCCTGGCCAGCCTGCGCGAGGCCGCGAAGATCGAGCACGAGCGCCGCGGCGACCTGCTCGCCGCCCTGCGCACGCTCAAGCAAGCGGTCGCACACGACCCCGGCCAGACCCTGCTGCCGAAGCTGCGCGAGCTCGCCGAGGCCCTCGACGAGGCGCGCCCCGAGGGCTCACCCCGAGTCGGCTCGCTGGCGCTGCTCGCCGCCCTCCAGCAGATGATCGGCGCCGCCGCCGATCCCAACGCCAAGATCAACCTCCTCAAGCTTCGCGCCGAGATCCGCGAGAAGCAGCTCAGCGACCCCGAGGGCGCGATGGCCGAGTGGCTGCGCGTGCTGCAGGTCCACGCCGGCAGCGAGGAGGCCCGCTTCGAGCTCGACCGCATCGCCGAGCGCGACAACCTCTGGCACCTGCTGCTGCTGATGCCCGCCTGGGAGCTGGCCCAAAAGCCAGGTAAGCCCGCGCAGCTGCGCCTGCTCGGCCAGCTCGCCGACCTCTACGAGGGCAGCCTCGCCCGCCCCGAGTACGCCCTGCGCGCCCGCATCGCCGCCTGG
>NZ_JACCSO010000362.1 GCF_013812955.1 Nannocystis sp.
GTCCGAGGCACCCGAGCCGCCCAGCGAGCCGCATCGCGCCGGGGGCCCGCGCACGCCGCTGCCCGACCGGCTGTCGTCGATCGAGCTCGCGGATGGCATGCGCAAGCTGGCCGAGCGGGTGACCCGCGACTGCTCACGCTATGCGATGCGCAAGATGGAGGTCGGCCTGCGCATCGAGGTCGCGGCCAGCGGCAAGGTCCAGGACGCGTCGCCGACCGGCCTGCAATCGGGCGTGCTGGGCTCCTGTGTGGCCAAAGTGGCGCGGACGGCCAAATATCCGCGGGCTCGGCAGGGCGCGCAGTTCGTGTACACGTTCCGCATGTGAGGCGCGTGGTAGACTGCGCGCCGTCATGAAGCTGACTGGACGTCGAGCCCTCATCACCGGTGCGAGCAGCGGCATCGGCCGCGCCATCGCGCTGCGTTTCGCCCAGGAGGGCGCCGACCTGGCGATCACCGGGCGCCGACAAGAGCGCCTGGCGCAGACCGCCGTGGCGGCGCGCGAGCACGGCGTCACGGTCGTGGAGATCGTCGCGGAGCACACGCAGCCGGCCGACAACGACCGCTGCATCGCGGCGGCGGTCGCGGGCCTCGGGGGCCTCGACATCCTCGTCAACGCGGCCGGGGTCATCGGCAACGACGGGGTGTTGACCCCGCGACCCGACGAGTGGCGGCGGGTGCTCGACACCAACCTCGAGGCGGTCTACGACCTCAGCCACAAGGCGACGCCGCACATCATCGCCGGCCAGCGCGGCTCGATCCTCAACCTCTCGAGCATCGCCGGCCTGCGACCCTACGCGAACCTGCTGTCGTACTGCGTCAGCAAGTCGGCGATCAATACGCTGACCCAGTGCATGGCGCTGGAGCTCGCGCCGCACGGCGTGCGGGTCAACGCGATCAACCCGGGCGTGGTCGTCAGCGAGCTGCACACGGTGAGCGGCGCGGTGGCCGACTATCCGGCCTTCCTCGAGCGCGCGCGCAGCACCCATCCGCTCGGACGTCCCGGTCAGCCCGAGGAGATCGCCGCGCTCGCGCTGTTCCTCGTCGGCGACGAGGCCGGCTGGATCACCGGCGGCCTGCACATCGCCGACGGCGGTCGCACCCTGACCTCGCTGCGTTAGGCCGGCTTCAGCGCTGGCGGCTCGCCGATGGTGATCATGCGCTGGATCTCGTCGGTCTGGAAGCCGAGCGCCATCGGGCGGCGCACGCCAGGGAGCGCGACGACGTCGTAGAGCTCCTCGACCATGCCGTCGAGGCGTAACCAGTGCACCGCGTCGCCGCTGCGCAGGTCGACCACCAACAGGCCGCAACGTGGCTCGGCGCCGCGGGCCGCGAGCTGTTCGCCGAGCTCGAGGTCGGCGAAGGTCCGACTGCGCCGCAGCTTCGACAGCCCGATCACCGCGTAGTCGTCGACGATGCACAGGCCGCGGGCATAACCGGGTACGAACGCGACCCGCTCGAAGCTGCCGCGGCCCGCGTCGATGAAGCCGAGCTGGCCGGTGCCAGCCTCGAGCAGCCACAACCTCTCGCCCTGCAGCCGCGGCGAGTGGGGCATCGACAGGCCCTCGCACACGGTCTCGCCGCTGCGCACGTCGAGCACGCAGCCGCCGCGGCGCCGGTGCTCGCGCCAGCCGTCGGCGACGTCGCTGCGGCCGACGAGCGTGACGTAGGCGGGCTCCCCGGACGCGAGGGCGAGGCCGTTGAGGTGACAGCGGTCCTCGGCGGCGAGGCGGGAGATGAAGGGTGGGCGCCACAGCGGCACGAAGCTGGCGCGCGGCGACGTGGTGGCGAGGCAGCTGAAGAGGGTGTTGACGAACACGAGCTGACCGGCGCCCGTGACGGCGAGGTCATGGACGTCGAGGTCACCGGTGGTGAAGGAGAGGCGGGGCACGTAGAGGCGGTCGTGGCCGTCCTGGTTGGCGCCCTCGGGGAGCGCGTTCTCGAGCCGCCAGAGCTGGTAGAGCGTGCTCATCCACAGGCCGTCGCCGTCGGCGCAGAGGCCCATGCAGCGGTTGAAGGTGCGCTCGAACAGGGACAGGCGGCCGTCGGCCTGGAGGCCGAGCAGGAACAGCTTGCCGGCCTGGTAGGTGGTGAAGGCGAGGCTCAGGGACTGGCTGGCGAGCCAGCCCGGGAGGCCGCGGGAGCTCAGGATCTCGAGGCGGGGCTCGCTCGTCATTGCGCCGAGGATAGCAGCGAGTTTCGCCGTGACAGCGGCTTTGGAAGCGCCGCGGCTTCAGAGCGTGATGTTCATCAGCAGGCCCACGGCGACGCGCAGGGTCGTGATCTCGTCGCTGAACAGGTGGTAGCCGTCGACGACGCCCTTGTCGACGAAGCCGGTGCCGGCCAGGTCGGCCTCGACGCTGCCCTTGCTGCCCTTGACGGTCAGGACGTGCGAGACCGGGGTCAGCGCCAGCAGCTCGCGGCGGGTCATCAGCAGGGTGTGGTCGCCGTCCGCGAGGTCGAAGATCTCCACGCCGGAGAGGTCGCCGGGCAGTCGCTGGCTGAGGTCGAGCTTGAGACCCGCGCCCATCAGCAGCACGGTGTCCTCGCCCTCGCCGGCGTCGATGCGGCGATATGCGAGGTCAAGGAGGCGGATTGTGTCCTTGCCCGCCCCGCTGTAAATAATGTCGGCCCCGCCCTGCCCGGAGATGACATCGTCGCCGCGGCCGCCGATGAACAGCTCGGCCGCGGCAGTGCCGGCGAGGTTGTCGGGCCCGAGCCCGCCGACCTTACGGGCGAGGTTGCTGTAATCGCCGCCGAGCACCACGTAGCCGCGTCCGGCGCTCGCACCCTTGGCGTCGTTCGCGAACGCGCCGACGATCACGTCCGCGAAGCCGTCGCCGTCGACGTCGCCCGCGCCCGCGACCGAGAACCCGGAGTAGTCCTCCTCGAGCTCACCGTCGAGCGCAAAGCCGCCGTCGCCACCGTTCGCCACCGCCGTCAGGTTGACCAGATCCGTGCTCTGCTTGCCGTAGACCACGTAGCTGCGGCCCGAGGCGTTGCCCGCCGGGTTGGCCCCGTAGGCCCCGACGATCACGTCCGAGAGGCCGTCGCCGTTGACGTCGCCGACGCCGTCGAGCGAGAAGCCGGCGTAGTCGCGCGACTGCTGCCCGTTCATCGCGAAGCCGCCGCTGCCGGCGACGACGTCGACGAGCTTGACCAGCTTCGTGTCCGGCTTGCCGAACACGACGTAGGCGCGGCCCGAATTCTTGCCGCTCGGGTCGGCCAGCGGCGCGCCGATGAACACGTCCGCGAGGCCGTCACCGTTGACGTCGCCCGCGCCCGCGACCGAAGCACCGGCCTGGTCGAACTCCAGCTCGCCGTCGATCGCGAAGCCGCCGATGCCGACCGCGACCTGGGCGAGCTCGATCGCGCTCTGGCTCGGCTTGCCGAACACGACGTACGACCGCCCCGAGGTGTCACCGTTGATGTCGGCCCCATACGCGCCGATGACGACATCGGCGAGGCCGTCACCGTTGACATCACCGGCGCCGGCGACCGCGCTGCCGGCGAAGTCGAGCTCGACGGCGCCGTTCATGACGAAGCCGGGGCCGGTGCCCGCGGCGATGTCGAGCAGGTGCACTGGTTTGCCCGCGCCGCGGCCGAAGACCACGTAGGCGCGGCCCGAGAACGGGCCGTTGGGGCTGGCCCCGAGCGCGCCGATGACGAGGTCGGCGAGGCCGTCGCCGTTGACGTCGCCGGCGCCGCGCAGGCTCTGGCCGGAGAACTGCTGGGCGGCCTCGCCTTCGATGCTGAAGCCGCCCTGGCCGACGGCGACGAGCTCGAGGAACACGGGGGTGGAGTCGAGCTTGCCGAACACCACGTAGCTGGTGCCGGAGGACTTGCCGTTGACCGCGGACTTGGGGGCGCCGATGAGGATGTCGGGGAGGCCGTCGCCGTTGACGTCGCCGGGGCCGCTGATGGAGCGCCCGGCGGTGTCGCCCATGACCTCGCCGGTGATCTCGAAGCCGTTCTCCTTGTCCTCGAGGTCGGCGAGGCTGATCGGGCCGCCGGCGCTCTTGCCGAACACCACGTAGATGCGGCCCGCGTTGTTGGCGGCGTTGTGGGCCGAGACCACGAGGTCCTGGTGGCCGTCCTGGTTGATGTCACCGAGGCGTTGCACGGCCCGGCTCGAGTAGTCGTCGGGCGCGGCGCCGTCGATGACGAAGCCGCCCTTGCCCGCAGCGACGGCGGCGAGCGGGATCGAGGTCGGGTTCAGCTCGACGTGGACCTTGGCGCTCGCGAAGCCGTCGACGCCGTCCCAGATCTTGTAGGTGAAGCTGTCGCTGCCCCACAGATCGGCCGGCGGTAGATAGTTGAAGGAGCCCTCCTTCGGCATCGTCAGCGAGGCCCCACCGGGGGTCAGCGGGTCGGAGGCGATCACCGTCACGATGTCGCCGTCGGGGTCGTAGTCGTTGCTCAACACCCCGAGGGCCGCGTTGACCGACAGCGGCTGCCGCGACTTGCCGATGTAATGATCCTCGAGCGCGACCGGCAAGCTGTTGGGCCCGCCCCCGGTCGAGTCGCTGCCACCCGTGGTCGTCGACTCGCTGGTCTCGCCGGAGCCGGTGATCGAGTCGGAGCCGCTGGTCGGCGCGGTGCTCGAGGTCGGGTCCTCGGTCGAGGTCGGGCCGGTGATGGTGAAACCCGTGACCCCGTCCCCGGTGGTGGGCTCCGTGGAGCCCTCCGTGGTCCCGCCGCTGCTGCTGGCGCTGGCGCTGGCGCCCGAGAGATCCGCGGGGTCCTCGGCACACCCGGAGAGCCCGCCAAGCGTCGCGAACACGGTCCAGACCCGGGCGACTCGACGTAGCGATGCGCGCTGCATGGCCCTGACAGTAACCCGTTGTGCCCGAGCGCGAAAAGCGCGAAGCCGCGCGGTGCTTGGCGCTCACGCATGCGCGGGTCCGTACTTTGCGGATGACGCCCAGTTGCTGGCGCTCGCTGTCGCGCGCATCATCGAGGTCAGGTTCGCCCCTGGAGATTCACATGACCCTCGCTCGCTCGAACTGGCTCATCCTTCTCTCCCCGCTGCTCCTCGCCTGCGGCGACTCGGACGCCAAGGACGACAGCCTGTCGGCGACCGGAGGCGGCAGCAACGTCACCATCACCTCCGCGAGCGAGACCAACGTCACCACGCCGACGGGCACCGGCGAGAGCGCGAGCGAGGGCACATCCGCGCCCGGCAGCACCAGCAACGACTCGGCGTCCGGCGGCAGCAGCAGCGACGGAAGTGGACCCACCACGGGCGTCACGGGGACCAGCGGGGACACGAGCGGCGACATGACCGGCATGACCAGCATGACCAGCGGCGAGTCCGGCAGCAGCACCGGCGCACCGATCGACGTGCCGGTGCCCTGTCAGGTCGAGACCACCAAGATCACGCCGATCCCCCCGGACCTGCTGTTCGTGCTCGATAAGTCGGGCAGCATGTCCTACGAGGTGTGGGACCACGACAAGAACCCGCAGACGCCCACCGTGACCCGCTGGTTCAGCTTGCACGGGGTGGTGGAGTCGGTGGTCAAGACCTTCGACAAGACGGTCAACTTCGGCGTCAAGCTGTACCCGAAGATCACGGCGACGCCCTTCATCGACCAGGGCGCCTGCGACGTCGACCCCGGGGTCGAGGTCGAGATCGCGCCGATGAACGCGGCCGCCGTGCTCGCGGGCATCCCGGCGGCCGACTTCGGGGTGCTCGGGGGCACGCCGATCGAGAGCGGCCTGAAGCAGGCCTACACCTATCTGAAGGCGCTCGACCCCGGCCAGCAGCGCTTCGCCCTGCTGATCGCCGACGGCGAGATCACCAAGGCCTGCGACGGCGAGACGATCCTCGAGACCATCGGCATGGTCGCCAGCTCGCATCAGGCCGGCATCCCGACCTACGTCGTGGGCATCGATGTCGACCCCTCGATCGTCGACGACCTGACCGCTCTGGCCGAGGCCGGCGGCAAGCCCAACCCCGACGGGCCCGAGCTCTTCTACCAGGTCACCAATCAGATCGAGCTGCAGGCGGCGATCCAGGGGATCCTCGACGACACCCTGAGCTGTGTGATCGACGTCGACCCGGAGCCCAGCGCGCCCGAGCTGTTCGAGGTGTGGATCGGCAAGGACCAGGTCCCGGCCGCGGCCGACTGCGCCAAGGACGACGGCTGGGTGTGGACCAAGCCCAACTCGCAGATCGAGCTGTGCGGCGCGGCATGTCTGCAGCTCAAGAAGAGCGGTCAGGTCGAGGCCCGTTATTTCTGTGAGCCGAAGTAGTCGCGCCCACTCGCATCTACCAATTGATCGCGCCCGGCGACCCTGAGGTGCTGCCGGGCGAGTGAACCTGCTCTATCGGACAGGTGAATGTGGGCGGCCGGCGGGGCGGCTAGTGCAGCCACTCCTTGCGACGGGCGCGCTCGGTGAGCGCGTGGATCGTATCGTTGGTGTAGTCGCCGATGATCTCGCGGACCACGGCGCGACCGAGATTGCTGCGCGCGGACAGCTCGCGCAGCTTGCCGACGAAGTCGGCCGGGGCGGCGATCACGAGGCGGTCGAACTGCTTCTGATGCTGCGCCTGGGTCAGGCGCTCGAGCAGCTGGCGCACGAACTTGCGGTCCTGCTCCTCAAGGATCCCGTTGGTCTCGACCAAGAGGTCGCGCATGCCGGACGAGCTGCTCGCGCCCAGGCGCCGCGCCTCCGATCGGCGGCCTTCAGGGTGCGCAATGGTCTCCAGCGGCTTGAGGGTCGGCTTCAGCCTGGTCCCTTCGACCTCGAACAGCTGGGCCTGGCTACGATCCGCGACGACGAACCATGTTGCTTCCATTCAATACCTCCATCTTCGATGATGATGCAGGCCACCGGGCCTCTCAACCGCAATCTTGCGCCGGCGCCCGTTGCGGCGCCCTGTCCTGGCCGGTGAGCCCACTTGCGTCCAGCCTACCCTCGGGCATCGCTCGGCTATTCCCAAGACGACTGGCCGATCGAGATTGGGCCCCGCAGACCCGTGTTCGGGGCGCTTGGGCGGTATCCCGGTCGCGGGGATCCGTAATGAAAATTACCGATAGTTCATCGATTGATATTGCCAGTGAACTACATTCGCTTCGCCTCGGGTGCCCATTCGAGTCCTCATTCGGGTCCGATTCGGGGCTCATGGACCCCGCGCGGGCAGTAAATCCCGTTGGAATAGGGTAAATGGCGCGCGGTGAGGCCGCTGTGCCTTCCAGCACATGCCCCGGGCAGCGCGCGCGAGCGCGTCACTTTCTCGGCCGGATGGGCGCCGGTCGGGCCTGATTCGGTCTGATTCGGGGCTTTTAGGGCCGGAAAACGTGGCGAGGAGGGCCTGCTCTTGTTATTCTCCCGCCCCCTAACGGGCACCTATGGCGACGGGCGAGCAAAAGACCGGGATCAACATCGAAGACGAGATGCGTAGCTCCTTCCTGGACTACGCGATGAGCGTCATCATCAGCCGAGCGCTACCCGACGTGCGCGACGGCCTCAAACCGGTGCACCGGCGAGTGCTGTACGCGATGGACCAGCTGCGGAACACGCATCTGCAGCCGTACAAGAAGTCGGCGCGCGTGGTCGGCGACGTCATCGGCAAGTACCACCCGCACGGCGACCAGTCGGTCTACGACGCGTTGGTCCGGCTCGCGCAGGACTTCGCGATGCGTTACCCGCTGATCGACGGTCAGGGCAACTTCGGCAGCATCGACGGCGACCACCCGGCGGCGATGCGTTACACCGAGGTGCGCATGAACAAGTTGACCAGCGAGCTGCTGGCCGACCTGGAGAAGGACACCGTCGACTGGGCGCCGAACTACGACGAGAAGGAGCTCGAGCCGACGGTCATGCCGACCAAGGTGCCGAACTTGCTGCTCAACGGGGCGGTGGGCATCGCGGTGGGCATGGCGACGAACATCCCGCCGCACAACCTCCGCGAGCTGATCAAGGCGTGCCTGGCGCTGGTCGACGACCCGAAGCTGCAGGCGCGCGACCTGCTGCAGTACGTGACCGGTCCGGACTTCCCGACGGCGGGCTTCATCATCGGCCACGCGGGCATCCGCCAGGCCTACTTGACCGGCCGCGGCAGCCTGACGATCCGCTCGAAGTGCGAGATCGAGGAGGACGAGAAGGGCCGCGAGGCGATCGTCGTCACCGAGATCCCGTACCAGGTCAACAAGGTCAAGCTGATCTCGCACATCGCCGAGCTGGTGCGCGAGAAGAAGATCGAGGGCATCAGCGACATCCAGGACTACAGCGACCGCACCGGCATGCGGATCTGGATCCAGGTCAAGCGCGACGCCGCCGCCCAGGTGGTGCTCAACACGCTCTACAAGATGAGCGACCTGCAGATCACCTTCGGCGTCAACATGATCGCCATCGTGAAGGGCCGGCCGCAGGTGCTGAGCCTGCGCGACTGCCTCGCGGAGTTCATCGACCATCGCCGCACGGTCGTCACCCGGCGCTCGCGCTTCGAGCTCCGGAAGGCGCTCGAGCGGCGTGAGATCGTCGAGGGCCTCGGGGTCGCGATCGACGCGATCGACCGCATCATCGCCATCATCCGCGGCTCGAAGGACCCGGACGAGGCGCGCGCGGCCCTGTGCAGCGAGCCGCTGGCGGGCTTCGCTGGATTCCTGGAGCGCTGCGGGCGCCCGGCCGCCGAGGTCGAGGCCGCGCGGGCCCAGCCGTACCGGCTGAACGTGCGCCAGGCCAAGGCGATCCTCGAGATGCGGCTGCAGCGACTGACCGGCCTCGAGCGCGAGAAGGTCGAGGGCGAGTACCGCGAGCTCTGCGGGATCATCAGCTACCTCGAGTCGATCCTGTCCGACCCCAAGCTGCTGATGGACGTCATCCGCGGCGAGCTCGAGGCGATCGGCAACGAGTACGGCGACGAGCGCCGCACCCGCATCATCGAGGACGAGGGCGAGATCGAGGCCATCGACCTCGTCGCCGACGAGCCGATGATCGTGATGTTGACCAACAACGGTTACATCAAGCGCCTGCCGAGCGGCGAGTACCGGGTCCAGAACCGCGGCGGCGTCGGCATCAAGGGGGGAGTCGGCCGCGACACCGCCGACTTCGTCACCGAGCTGTTCGAGGCCAACGCCCACGCCTTCGTCCTGCTGTTCACCAACACCGGACGCATGTTCCGCATGCGCGTGTTCGAGCTGCCGCAGGGCCGCCGCGACAGCGCCGGCAAGGCGCTGGTCAACTTCCTCGACCTGCGCGAAGGCGAGCGCGTGCTCGGCATGGTCCCGTACCGCGAGGCCGACGTCGAGGACGGCGAGCACTACATCGTGATGATCTCGGCGCAGGGGTACATCAAGCGGACCAAGCTCGATGAATTCTCGAACATCCGCTCGACCGGCATCATCGCCGCGACCATCGAGGAGGATGACCAGCTGATCGACGCGCGCCTGACCACCGGCACGCGCCACATCATGCTGACCTCGGCCAGGGGCATGGCGATCCGCTTCGAGGAGAGCGACGTGCGGCCGATGGGGCGCACCGCCCGCGGCGTGCGGGGCATGGACCTGCGCGAGGGCGACCGCGTGGTCGGCATGACCGTGCTTGAGCCCGAATCCAACGCGGCGATCCTGACCATGTGCACCCAGGGCTACGGCAAGCGCACCCCGGCGAGCGACTACAAGGTCCAGAACCGCGGCGGCAAGGGCATCATCACCATCAAGGTGAGCGGCCGTAACGGCCCGGTGGTCGGCTCGCTGGCCGTCGACATCGAGGACCAGATCATGCTGGTGACCAACCGCGGCAAGGTGATCCGCACCCGCGTCTCGGAGATCTCCGAGGTCGGTCGCAACACCCAGGGCGTCCGCGTCATCCGCACCCAGGAAGAGGAGCGCGTGGTCGCCATCGAGCGCCTCGTCGACCAGGACGACGCCGCGGTCGAGTCCGCCAGCCCGATCGAGACCGACCCCGAGGACCTGGCCGAAGGGACAGGCACCAGTGAGAACGGCGATGCCGGCGATGCCGGCGATGCCGGTGACGACGGCGACGACGGCGACGACGGCGAAGACGGCGGAGACGGCAGTGACGCCTGAGACCCCGAAGTTCTGGACCCTGCCGCCCGGCGACGGGCGGGCCGGTCCGCGCAGTCGGGCGCTGTTCACGGCGGCGCAGTCGCTGATCCCGGGCGGGGTCAACAGCCCGGTGCGGGCGTTTCGCTCGGTCGGCGGGGACCCGCCGTACATCCGCGCGGCCCACGGCGCGCACCTGCTGACCGAGGACGGCGTCACGCTGATCGACTACGTCGGCAGCTGGGGCCCGGCGATCCTCGGCCACGCGCATCCGGCCGTGATCGAGGCGGTCACCCGCGCGGCCCAGGACGGCCTCAGCTTCGGCGCCTGCGCCGCGGGCGAGGTCGAGTTCGCGGAGCTGCTGTGTCGGGTCGTGCCGGCCCTGCGCGGCGGTCTGGTGCGCCTGGTCTCGTCGGGCACCGAGGCGACGATGAGCGCCCTGCGCCTGGCCCGCGGCTTCACCGGCCGCACCAAGATCGTCAAGGCCGACGGCGGCTATCACGGCCATGCCGACATGCTGCTGGTGGCAGCCGGCTCCGGCGCGGCCACCCTCGGCATCCCCGGCTCCGGCGGTGTGCCCGAGGCGACGGTGCACGACACCCTGACGGTGCCCTTCAACGACGCCGAGGCGTTCGCGCGGGTGCTGGCCGAGAACCCCGGCCAGGTCGCGGCGATCATCATCGAGCCGGTCGCCGGCAACATGGGCTGCGTGCCGCCGCAGCCGGGTTACCTGCAGCGGCTGCGCGAGCTGTGCAGCGAGCACGGCACCCTGCTGATCCTCGACGAGGTGATGACCGGGTTTCGCGTCGCATTCGGCGGCGCGCACGCCCGTTACGGCGTCACCCCGGACCTCGTCTGCCTCGGCAAGATCGTCGGCGGTGGCATGCCCTGCGGGGCCTACGGCGGCCGTCGCGACATCATGCAGCAGATCGCCCCGCTCGGGCCCGTGTACCAGGCCGGCACCCTCAGCGGTAACCCGCTCGCCGTCGCCGCCGGACTCGCCACCCTGGGCCTGCTCGAGCGCGAGGACCCCTACGCCCAGCTCGAGGCCGCCTCGGCGGCCCTCGTCGACGGCATCGCCGCGCGAGCCGCGCGACATGGCGTACCGATGGTCGGCAACCGCGTCGGTGCCATGTTCACCGGCTTCTTCCGCGCCGGTGAGGTCCACAACTACGACGACGCGAAGGGCAGCGACCTGGCGGCGTTCGGTCGCTTCCACGGCGAGATGCTGGCCCGCGGGGTCTATCTGGCGCCGTCGCAATTCGAGGCGGCCTTCCTCTCGACCGCGCATGATGCCGGTGTCATCGAGCACACGCTGCAAGCCGCCGACGAGGCGCTGGCGATCGTGGCCCGGCACGCGTAAATCAGGGGCGTCATGAGCGATGAGGGCAATCGGCCGCCGAGGGCCCCGATCGTCGAGCGGGCGCGGTGGTTCCAGCTGACCGAGGCCGCCTCGGTCGGGATCGAGATGGCCGCCGCGGTCGGTGTCGGCGCCGGCATGGGGATCTACCTCGAGCGCAACGTCACCCACTGGGCCCCGTGGACGACGTACATCGGCCTCGGCATCGGCCTCTCGGCCGCCGTGTTGGCCGTGATCCGCACCGCCCGTAATTTCACCCGCATGATCGCGGCCGAGGAGGCCGACGAGGCCGAGAAGGCCGCCCGTGCTGCGGCTGCGACCCCCGTGCCAGTGGTCGACGAGCCGGCAGATCTCGCGGATGAGCAAGACACTGCGCACCAGGCCCGGGACCGCCGTGATCCCCGCGATGGAGCCGAGCCGTGAGCACCGGCATGAAGGTCCGCGCCGATCTCCTCGTGCAGTGGGGCCGACGCATCGGCTTGTGGACCCTCACGCTCACGCTCGTGGTCAGCTCCCTGACCTACCCGCTCGCCGGCCGTGACCAGGCCCTCAGCGTCGTGCTGGGGGCCCTGCTCGGCCTGTTCAACCTGCAAAGCCTCGCCCGTGCCGGCTTTCGCATGCTGCTCGCCGCCGAGGCCGAGCCGGATGCGACCGCCGCTCGCACCAGCCGGTTTGCGCCGCTCCTGGCGACGCTGCGCTGGCCGGCCACTGCCCTTGCGACTGCTGCCGTCCTCTGGTACATGCCCGGCCGACCCGAGGGGCTGGTCGCAGGAGTGCTGCTCGCGCTCATCGGTTTCACGGCTGCGGCGCTCCAGAGCGCCAGGGAATTGAACCTCCCCAACCCCGACGACGATTGACCTCCTCGACTTCTTCGACCCCCCGCCGGACCGCCAAGCTATGGGTGACCACGACTCCTGGTACACGCTCCTGATGCCCGACTTCTGGGCCCAGCTCGAGCATGGTGCCGCCGAGCACCTCGCGCGGGATCAGAAGTTCATGATGTTTCAGGGGACGCACTTCACCCTGACGCACGTCGCCGGGGCGCTGCTGGCCTTCCTGTTCGTCGTGTTCCTGGCGCTGCGTTACCGGGCGAGCCTCAAGGACAGCAGCCGGGGTGTGATCCCCCAGCGCAAGTTCGGGCTGGCGGCGATGACGGACGGCTTCATCGGCGCGATCTACAACCTGTCGGTCGACGTGATGGGCGAGAAGAACGCCCGCAAGTACCTGCCGCTGACCGGCACGCTGGCGCTGTTCATCTTCGTCTGCAACATCCAGGGCCTGATCCCGGGGCTGATCCCGCCGACCGACACGCTGAAGACCAACCTGGTGTTCGCGCTGATCGTGTTCCTGGTCTACAACGTCGCCGGCGTCCTCACCAACGGCCTCAGCTACCTCGCCCACTTCCTCGGCCCGAAGATCGGCGGCTTCCCCTGGCTGTTCCCGCTGTTCCTGCCGATCGAGATCGTCAGCCACCTGGCTCGCCCGGTCTCGCTGTCCCTGCGCCTCACCGGTAACATCGTCGCCGACCACAAGGTCGTCGCCGTCGTCGCCATGATGGTGCCGCTGCTCGTGCCGCTGCCCTTCCTGCTGCTCGGCACGGTCGTCGCCATCGTCCAGACCCTGGTCTTCACCCTCCTGACCATCATTTACATCGGCCTCGCGGTCGAGCACGCCGAAGACCACTAGACCGTCAACCTCGAGGAACCTGTCATGACCCGCAACGTCGCCAAGCTCGCCACCTTCCTGTCCGTCTTCCTGGCCCCCTCGCTCGCCTTCGCCGCGACCGAGACCTCCGGCTCCGAGCGCTCGATCTACGGCTTCGCCATGGCGCTCGCCGTCGGCCTCGCCGCCCTCGGTGGTGGCATGGGCCAGGGCCGCGCCGTCGCCGCTGCCCTCGAGGGCATCTGCCGCAACCCGAACTCCGCCGGCAAGGTGCTCGTGCCGATGCTCCTCGGCCTCGCCTTCATCGAGTCCCTGGTGATCTTCGCGCTCATCATCGCCTTCACCATCGGCGGCTACATCGCCCCGACCATCGGCTGAGCCAGCCCCCGGCGGCAACGCCTGAGCGTCTGGCTTCGTCAGCGTCCTTCATCAGCGTCCGGTCGCCTCGCGCGGCCCGGACGCTTTTGTGCGTCCGCTTCGTGGACCGGTCGCCCTGCGTGAAGTGGCCCGCGCCGTGCCGCGGGCCCGGTGAGTGAGGGCTCAGCCGTGCTCGGCGAGCCAGCGCTCGGCGTCGATGGCCGCCATGCAGCCGGTGCCGGCGGCGCTGACTGCCTGGCGATAGACCTTGTCGGCGACGTCGCCGCAGGCGAACACGCCGGGCACGCGGGTGGCGGTCGAGCCCGGGGTGACCTTCAGGTAGCCGAGCTCATCCATGTCGAGCTGGCCGTTGAAGATCACGCTGTTGGGCTGGTGGCCGATGGCGAGGAACACCCCGCTGAGCGGGATCTCCTCCTGGACGCCCGTGTTCGGGTCCTGGAGGCGCACGCCGGTGACCTTGTTGTCGCCGAGCACGTCGACGAGCTCGCGGTTCCAGTGCACGACGATCTTCGGGTTCTCGAACACGCGCTTCTGCATGATCTTGCTGGCGCGGAAGCTGTCGCGGCGGTGGATGAGGTGGACCGTGCGGCACATGCGGGTGAGGAAGCTGGCCTCCTCCATCGCCGTGTCGCCGCCGCCGATCACGGCGACATCCATGTCACGATAGAACGCCCCGTCGCAGGTCGCGCAGGCGGTCACGCCGCCGCCGCTGAGGCGCAGGCGCTGCTCGTTGGGCAGACCCAGCCACTTCGCCGAGGCGCCGGTGGCGATGATCAGGGTGTCGCCGGTGTAGACGGCCGAGTCGCCGACGATGCGAAACGGGCGCCGGCTGAGGTCGGCTTCGAGGCCGAGGTCGTAGATCAGGCGAGTGCCGAAGCGCTCGGCCTGCTCGCGAAACTCTTCCATCATCTCCGGCCCGGTGATGCCCTTGGGGAAGCCCGGGTAGTTCTCGACCTCGGTGGTGGTCGTGAGCTGGCCGCCCGGCTCGGGCCCGCAGACCATCATCGGGTCGAGGTTGGCCCGGGCGGCGTAGATCGCCGCCGTGTAACCGGCCGGGCCGGCGCCGAGGATGAGGACCTTGCTGTGGATCTCTTCGCGCATTCGGCACGGAGGATAAGCAGCGCGCCTGCCTCCGACAAGACCCAGCCGTCAGCGCCGCTCGATCACGGCCGAGTGCGTCGCGTTGCCGCGCTGCACCTTCACCTCGACGCGGCCAGGGTCACGCGCCAGCGCCCGGCCGACATCGGCCGCGCTCTTCACGGCCTCGCCGTTGATCGACTTCAGCCGGTCCCCGGGGCGCACCCCGAGCTCCTCCGCCAGCGAGCCGGGACGGACGCCGCGCACCTGCAGGCCCTCCGCGCTGGCCTCGACGTCGGCCCCGAGCTTCGGCTGGCCGTCCGGGAACAGCTGCCCGCCGCCCGCAGCACCGCGCTGGCTCAGCCGGCGCAGCTCGTCGTCGCCCGGGAGCTTGCCG
>NZ_JACCSO010000004.1 GCF_013812955.1 Nannocystis sp.
GCCGATGGCGCTGCTGACCGCGCAGCCGGCGACATAGAGCGCAGCGCCGTGCTCCAGGACCGCGCGCAAGATCGCCCGCGGCCACCCGGCCGGCGCGCGGCCGCCCCGGATCTGGCCGCGGCCAGCCGTCGTCGCGAGGGCGTCCCCCTGGCCTGGTCGGCGCCGTTTCGGCATGCCGGAACCTCTATCGCGTTTTCCGGGCACTTGAAAACCCGCTTGCGCGCGTGATACAGGCTCCATGCGAACGGTTCTCCCCCCGGAGAGCCTGGAGGTCAACGCTGGCGATGACGCGCACTTCTTCGATCTTTCTGCTCACCGCGGTTTTTTGTCTCGGCCTCGTCGGCTGTGGCAAGGAGGCGCCCAAGGCCAATAAAAAAACTGACGAGGACGCGCCCACCGCCGCGGACAACGTGAAGGTGGAGTTGCCGCCGCCGCCGGACTTCGACGAGGGCAAGGTCGCCCCCAAGTACGACGACGGCGCATGGTCGGTGTACGGGCTTCGCAAGGAGCTCGACGCCAACGTCAAGGCCGGCGAGGACGGCGCGGAGATCGAGGTCCGTGGCTTCGTGCAGGACATCTATGAGCCGCCGCCCTGTCCCGAAGGCGAGACCTGCCCGCCCGGCAAGCAGCCGCACGTGTGGATCACGGACAAGGCCGAGGACAAGGGCAAGAAGCGGGCGATGATGGTTGTGAACTACGCGTTCACGATCCCCGAGTTCGACGTCAAGCGCTGGAAGGACGTGCCGAACGTGGTCCTCAACAAGGGCCAGCAGTACACCTTCAAGGGTCGCTTCAAGCGCTTCTCGGACACCGGCTTCGCCGACGCCCGCGGCCTCCTCGACTTCATCGCGTACAAGGGCATCGACCCGAAGACCGGCGTCGAGGGTTGGATCGCGCCGCCGGGCGCCGCCTGGCACCCGCTGACGATCGCCGCCGAGGAAGAGGCCCAGAAGAAGTTGATCGAGAAGGTCAACAAGGACGCCGCCAAGAACCGCGGCGGCTGAGCGCATGATCGGCTGAGCGCATGCTCGGCTGATCGGCTGATCGGCTGATCGGCTGCTCCTTGGAGCACGCGCCTGCGTGTCGCCGAGGAGCCCGTGAAATCAGTCGTGTTTTTTTAGAGAAGAGGCCGGCCGCGTTTACGCGCCGGCCTTTTTGCGATCCTGTCGACGGATTGCGCCGAGCGGCTGCGCGCGGCGATGATCGGGCGAGGTCAGATCTGATGAGGTCTGGCGAGGTCTGGCGAGGGGGCCGGCAAAGGTGGTAGGAGTGACATCGTGAAGCATTTGCCGCTCGCCTTCGCCTTCGTTGGATCGGCCCTCTTCGCCCTCGTCGCTTGCAAGGCGCCCGAGGTCGAGGCCTGCGAGGACTTCGTCAGCGCCGCCCAGGATTGTGCCGAGATGAACGCGGATCCTCTGAGCGAGCTCGACGGCCTCTGTGAGGACGTGGCCTCCGTGTGCCGCGAGTACTACACCTGCGCCGCGAAGGCCGAGTGCAAGGAGTCCGGCGGGGTCTACCGCCTGGCGTCGATGCCCTGCACGCTGCCCGAGGACGCGACCTGCGTGCCCGAGGACTGACGGCGAGGTCCGGCACTCGGGGCATGAGAAGGCTTGAGAAGGCTTGAGAAGGCTTGACGCTTGAGGCCCAGGGCGCTGGCTCAGGGCGCTGGCGCATCACACATGGCCGTCTCACCCGAACGCCGATCGGACCCCCTGGCAAAGGGACTAGCCGAGGCGCGGGAAAAGATGGTAGCAAGAGAGCGTCCCGTCCCCCGGAAAGCGAGAAGCCCGTGAAGAAGCTGCTGTTCCTTGTCGCGTTCGCTGGCTCCGCCACCCTCGGTGCCGCCTGTACCTCCGAGCTCACCGAGGCCTGCAACGACTTCGTGTCGGCCCGTGACGGCTGCGAGGTCCAAAACGGCGACCCGATGCCGCCCTACAGCACCGACCTGTGCGGGAACATCGACGAGGAGTGCAGGGAGTTCTACACCTGCGCCGCGGCCGCTGAGTGCAAGGAAAACCCCGACGGGAAGTTCCGGCTGCAGACCAAGAGCGCCGGCTGCGTCTCGCCCGAGAACAAAGAGTGCACGGACGCCGACCTGCGCTTCTGAGCGCGGTCTGACGCGGTCCGGCCGGCTGCGAGTTCGTGACAAGGACCTGGCTTCATGGCCAGGTCCTTTTGTTCATGTCGGAAAGGACATGTCCCGAAGGTCAGCCTGCCCGGGCGGCCGCGCGCGAGCGCAGCGCTCGCAGCAGGTGACCCACGGCCATGAGC
>NZ_JACCSO010000005.1 GCF_013812955.1 Nannocystis sp.
GCCACTGGGCCGGCGGCCGGAGCACGCTGCCGCCGATCTGCGCCAGCCGCCGGGCCCCGGCGGCGAGACTCGGTCGCACCGCCCGCTCGGTCTGCATCGCTAGCGCCGCTGCGGGCTCGATCGCTACGCGCGCACCGCTGCGCCGCGCGAGCACGTGAAACGAAGTGTCGTAGCTCAGCAGGGTCTCGAGCAGCGGCGTGATCTCGCCGCGCAGCAGCTCGAGCCCGGCGCGCGCGCACAGCAGCTCGGCGGAGCCCGGCGTGAAGAAGTTGATGTGCGTCACCGGCTCCTTCAGCGGCGGCAGACCACCGAGCAGCTCGAGCGGCACCTCGACGTAACCGAGCCCGGCCGGCTCGAGGCGCTCGACGAGCCGGCTCAGGAGCTCGAGCGGCTCGGCGACATGCTCGAGCACGTGGCTGCAAATGACGACGTCGAAGCGACGATCGGCGGGCAGCTCGTCGAGCACGCTGGCCAGCCGCTCGACGCCCGGGATGGTCATAGCGACGTAGTCGACGGTGTAACAGCGGTGGCCGTGGCGGACGAACTCGGTCAGCAGGCTACCGGTGCCGCCGCCGAGGTCGAGCACCGACACCGGCCGGTTCGGCAGGTGCGGGGCGATCCTTGCGAACAGGTACTTTGCGCGGGCGAGGTTGGGGCGAACCGGCGTCGGAGTGCTGGTCTCGAGGAAGCGGTACTTCGCGTCGAGCTCCGCCCGGGTCGGTCTCGGCGCGTACAGCAACAATCCACAATCACCGCAGTATTGCAGCGAGAGCTCGACCTCCTGCGCCTGCGGGAACCACAGCTCGAATAACACGCGATAGCGCAGGGCCACATAGGGGCTGCGCCGGGGTCCGTCGGCGGCGCGAAAGGTCCGCCGCTCGGCCAGCTTCCATGCATGTCCGCCACAGACGGGACAGTCCGGATCGCTCTGCATCCTCGGCGAGGATGTCGCACAGGCACGACCAGGTGTCCAGCGTTCGCCCGGCGTCGCTCCGCAACGCCCGGCATCGCCACGAATCGTGACGCAACTCACGATTCCAGGGCATCGCATTCGGCGACGCTTCGATATCTTCCCCGCCATGCCGCGGGTTGGCGTCCTTATCCCCCATTATTGCGCGGAGGAGTACCTCGCCGAGGCCGTCGAGTCGGTGCTGCGCCAGGACTGCCGGGACCTCGAGGTTCACGTCGCGGACGACGCCTCGCCGACCGAGCGCTGGCTGTCCGTGCTGGCCCCGCTGCGCCGCGACCCGCGGCTGATCCTGTGGCGATCGAACCGCAACGTCGGACCGTATCGCATCAAGAATGTGCTGCTCGCGCGCACCGACACGCCCGTGATCGCGCTGCAAGACGCCGACGACCGCAGCCACCCGCAGCGGCTGTCTCGCCAGCTCGGATTCATGGACGCCACCGGCGCCGACCTCGTCGGGTGCTGGACGCGATATATCAACCCGGAGGGGCGCGTATACTCGATCGGCCCGGTGCTGCCGAACATCAACTTCTGGCTGCGGGTCGGGTTGCCGACGACGATCCGCCACCCGACCGCGATCATGCGCCGCTCGATCTTCGAGGTGCTGCGCGGCTTTGATGGCAGCACCAAATTCGGCGCCGATCAGGAGTTCATCCTCCGCGCGGCTTATCTACACAAGCTGCGAAACCTCGCCCGCCCGCTCTACGACCTGCGCCAGACCGGGGGCTCGCTGTCCCGCTCGGAGGCGACCGGCATGCGCTCCGAGGCGCGCCAGCGCTATTGGGCCCGCTACCGGGCGGAGGAGCAGCTGCGCCGACAGACCACCGATCGCGCGCGGCTGCTCGAGCTGCTCGTCCCGCCGGAGAACGACCTCGAGTTCGCGCTCGAGCGCGTGGACTGATGCATTACACTGGGCCGTGCCTCATGCCTCGCGTCTCCGTCGTCATCCGCTCCTATAATCGCCACCGGGCCCTGTGCCAGTTGCTGCATTCGGTGCTGCTGCAGCGCTTCCAGGACTTCGAGGTCGTCGTCGTCGAGCAGAGCACGCGGCCGGATCCGGAGGCCGCCGCCGAGCTCGCGGCGCTCCAGCGCGACCCGCGGATCCGCGTCCTCCGGTTCCCGCCGCTCGGCGGGCCGCGGGCCCGCAACGAGGGGGCCCGGGCGTCCCGGGGCGAGCTCTTGTTGCTGATGGACGACGACGACCTGCCGCTCGACGACGGCTGGATCGACGCCCACCTGCGCAACTTCGAGGACCCCAATTGTGTCGCCGTCACCGGGCGCTGGATCCACGAGCGTGCCACCGGGCGCCCGCCCTATCGCAACATGGACAAGGCCCGCCGCCGGGTGCTCAGCTATGTGCCGGTGTTGATGTATCAGCGGGTCTACGCGGGCGCGGACCGCCGCCGGGTGGTCGCCAGTATCTACGGCGGCAACGTCTCGATCCGCCGCGATGCCCTCGCCCGCTACGGCCTCTGGGACGAGTGCACCACCGTCGAGGACGAGCTCTCGCTGTGTTACCGGTTCCTGCGCCACCGTCGCGCCGGCGAGTACGCCGTCTTCGATCCGGAGGCGGTGATGGTGCGTCGCCTCGACATCCCCGGCGGCATGGACAAGCGCTATCAAGGGCTGCTGCGCTTCGGCTGGCGCCACTTCGAATTCCTGCACAACATCATCGGCCACTATTTCCCGGTCCGCTTCGTCCTGCTCTATCCGATCTATGCGGTGCTGCTGTGGATCGTGATCCTCGAGAGCCTGTGGGGCAACACGTCCTTGCAGGACTACGCGACCACGCCGCGGCGCCTGCTCGCCACCGTCGCGCTGACCCTCGGCTTCCCGCTGCTGTGGGTCGGGTGGCTGGTGCGGCTGCTGTGGAAGCGCGGGGTCGCCGGCGCGCCGCAGCACGCTCCCCAGCTGTGAGCGGCGGATGATCCGGCGCGTGATCAAGGTCACCGTCATTCTGCCGCTTGCCGTCGATCGCCTGCTGCGTTAGCTTTGCGGCCGTTTGGCCTCCAGCGACCCGCACGCGAAGCTGCTGCAAAAACTCTCCGAGCGCACCGCAAGGATCGTGATCCTGGGCATGGGCTACGTCGGCCTGCCGCTGGCGGTCGCGTTCGCCGAGGCCGGACTTCACGTCACCGGCATCGACATCGACGCGGCCAAGCTCGCGGCGCTGATGCGCGGCGAATCGTACGTCGAGGACATCTCGGCCGAACGCGTGCGCGCGGTGATCGGACGGACCCTGTTCACCTCGACCGACTTCGACGCGACGCTGGCCGCCGCGGACGCGGCGATCATCTGTGTGCCGACGCCGCTGAACAAGACCCGCGATCCGGACATCCGGGCCCTGACGGCCGCGAGCGAGGCGATCGCGCGCTCGCTGCACCCGGGCATGCTGATCTCGCTCGAGTCGACCACCTACCCCGGCACCACCGATGAGCTGCTGCGGCCGATGTTCGAGGCCGCGGGCCTGCGCGCCGGACAGGACTTCTTCCTGGTGTTCTCGCCCGAACGCATCGATCCGGGTCGCAAGGACTACGTCGTCGAGACCACGCCGAAGATCGTCGGCGGCGTGACCTCGGCCTGCCGCGACGCCGGCGTCGCCCTCTACCGCCAGGCGATCCATCGCGTCGTGCCCGTGAGCTCGAGCCAGGCCGCCGAGATGTCCAAGCTGCTGGAGAACACCTTCCGCGCGGTCAACATCGCCCTCGTCAACGAGATCGCGTTGATGTGCGACAAGCTCGGCATCGACGTCTGGGAGGTCATCGACGCCGCCGCGACCAAGCCCTACGGCTTCATGAAGTTCACCCCGGGCCCGGGTGTCGGCGGCCACTGCATCCCGCTCGACCCGCACTACCTGTCCTGGAAGCTGCGCACGCTCAACTACAACGCCCGCTTCGTCCAGCTCGCCGACGAGATCAACAGCAGCATGCCAGCCTACTGGGTGGCAAAGGTCCAGGACGCGCTCAACGGCGAGCGCAAGGCGCTCGGCGGCAGTCGTGTGCTCGTGCTCGGCGTCGCCTACAAGAAGGACATCGACGACGTCCGCGAGTCACCCGCGCTCGACATCATCGCGCTGCTGCGCCAAAAAGGCGCGCTCGTCAGCTATCACGACCCGCACGTGCCCCACATCCGCCACGACGGCGGCGACCTGCGCTGCGAACCCGACCTCAACGCGGCGCTCGACGCCGCCGACTGCGCCATCATCGTCACGGACCACTCCACGTACGACTGGCAAGACATCGCCGGTCGCGTCCGCCTCATCATCGACACCCGGCGCGCGCTGCCACGCGCCTGAGACCGCGGCTGCGACCGCGGCTGCGACCGCGGCCGGCCCTGCCACGTACGCGTGAAAAGACCGGCGGGGCCCACTGGGCCTTCGCCGGTGCTTGTCTGCGCCGCCGGTCTCGGTGACTCAGACCTTGCGCATGACCTTGCGGATACCGGTGACGATGTCCTGCAGGTCGCGCTTGGTGAAGGTCGTGGTCAGGCCGAGGAACACGCAGCGACCGACGAGGTCGGTCGAGACCGGGCACAGCGGCTCGGGCTGCAGGTTGACGCTGCGCACGGCCGGCTGCATGAACAGCAGCTTGCCGCCGTACTGACGCAGCACCCGGATGCCCTCGGCGTTGAGCGCCTCGACCACGCGGGTGGTCTTCTCGACGGACTCGGTGAAGAAGGTCAGCGAGACGCCCCCGTCGCCCTCCGGGTCGGGGGTGCGCGTGAGCTGCAGGCCCGGCACATCGCCGAGGCGCTCGACCAGCCAGCGCTTGGCGATGCGCATGCGCGAGAGGATGTCGTCGAGGCGGCCGAGCTGGGCGAGCAGGATCGCCGCGGTCATCTCGCCGACGCGCAGGCCCTCGCCGATCATGGGCACGCCGGCGCCCTCGTTGCCGCGGTGGTTGCCGTGGTCGTGGAGCCGGACGGCGCGGTCGTACAGGACGGGGTCGTCGGTGACGATCGCTCCGCCCTCGCCCGCGGTGATGACCTTGTTGAGCTGAAAGCTGAAGATGCCGGCGGCGCCGAGCTGGCCGACGGTCTTGCCGCGGTACATCGCGCCGCAGGACTGGGCGCAGTCCTCGATCACCGGGATCCCGTACTCGGCGCCGATCGCCAGGATCGGATCCATGTCGGCGGCGACGCCGAACAGGTGCACCACGCAGATCGCCTTCGGCTTCGGGCCGTCATAGAGGCTCAGCTTGCGCCGCAGATCGATCGGGTCGAGCGTCATGCTGTCGTCGATCTCGACGAACACCGGACGGGCCCCGAGCGCCAGCACCACGTCGGCGGTGGCGACGTAGCTGAACGACGGGACCAGCACCACGTCGCCAATACCGACGCCGACCGCGAACAGGGCGCACTTGAGCGCCGATGTCCCGGAATTGACCGCGAGGGCGTGATGCGAGCCGATGCGGGCCGCGAAGCGGCGCTCGAACTCCGCCGCCTTGCCGAGCACGCCCGGCCCGTAATAACGAAACAGGCTCTTCGAGCGCAGCACCTCGAGCACCGCTCGCTCCTCCTCACGACCGATCAACAGCGCTCCGGGATAGGGCCCCGGCAGCGGTGTCTTGCGGACGGGTGGCCCGCCGTCGATGGCGAGCACCTGGTCGACCGCGCTCCGTGGACGCCGCGGCGTCGCGGAGATCGGGCTGGTCGTGGGGTCGGTGGGAACGAGCTTGAGCTTGGCGCTGTCTTTCATAGTGGCCTGAGGAGCGAGGCGAGTTGGCGAACGAGGGCGGGGGGAGGTCAGGAAGCGCCGCTCACGGCGCCATCCGCAAATGGCGAGTCCGGATGTGGCGAGTCCGGATGTGGCGAGTCCGGATGATGCGGATGGTGCGGATGACGCAGACGGCGGGCGGGCCGAGTCGATGCACAGGCGACGCGAGGACGTAGCGATGCCACGTGCTTGCGGTCGACCTCGTGGTCCGCATCACAGGCGAAGTGGGGCGGACGTGGCGCAGGTCGCCAGCTCCAGCCGCCAAAAGGACCGCAACGGTGCTTTTCGACGCGGATCCCAAGACGCCCCTGAAATACGCGCAACCGGCTTCGCTTGTCAAATCTGGGCCACACGCAGGCCCCCGGGAGGTCACAGTTCGCGCCGTGCGTCCGCCTTGTGTGTCCACGGCGTGCGTGCACGGCGTGCACCGCGATTCACGCTGAAGGCCGGTGCGCGCGGATTGGTTTGCGTGGGTGGCAGACTCCGGAGTCAGGCGCTGTCGAATCGCCCGCGTCACGCCGCTGGGCGTGCACGCTCGGGCTGGCGGCGGCCAGTCACCCTAGCTGGCGGCGGCGGCCTTCTCTTGCACGCTGCGGAGGAGGAGGTCGACGAGCTCGTCGATGTTGGTGAGCTTGTTGAGCTCTGCGCGCGGGACCTTGACCTTGAGCTCGCGCATGCTGCAGGACACGACCTCGACGATGTCGAGGCTGTTGGCGCCGAGCTCCTTCATCGACTTCGACGGGTCGATCTCCTTGCCCTCGATGCCCTCGACGGTGTCGGCGAGGTGGCGTCGGACGACGGCGAGGACTTCTTCGCGTGTACTGTTCATGTGTTCTCCTTAAAGCTGCGATCATGAGGCAGGATCGACAGGCCGAGCTGCTCTCGCTGCGAGAACAGGCGGACGACGTTGTCCGCGAAACCGAAGCCTCTGTCCAGTAGAAGGACCTGGCCCTTCACGCCATCCATCAGTCCACTGCACAGGCCGAGTGCGGCGGCCGCGACCTCCTCCGAGGTCACGAAGAAGCCATCACCGTAGTACTTCTTGCAGAAGGGCGCGAATTCCGGGCCGAAGGTGGCTTCCAGCGAGCGGGTCTCGACCGGGTTGGCGCGAAGCACGTTGATGCGAATATCCTCACTGAGCAGATCTGCAGTGAGGTAGCGGCAAAAGCTCTCCATGACCGTCTTGCTGGCGGCGACGAAGTCGTAGCCGGGCAAGAAGTACTCCGGACCGCGTGACGACATGCCGACGGCGTAGCGAGGGTAGCGGCCGAAGGCGTGATGCGCGGACTGCAAGTACGAGATGAAGGGCCACGCGCTGTAGCCGAGGCTGCGCAGGAAGCTCTTCTTGTCGAGGTCCTCGTGCGACTTGCTGACGTGGGCGAAGGACACGTTGCTGAGGATCGCCTCGACGCCGTCGTGCTCGCGCTTGACCTGCTCCATCAGCGCGTCGGTGTCCTCGTCGAGCGAGGCGTCGGCCTCGACGATCGCCGGCTCGCGGGCACCGGCCGCGCGAAACTCGGCGCGCAGCTGGTCCTCGTCGGCCGTGCCCCAGCGGTGGGTCAGGTACACGTGCGCGCCGTGGCGGGCGAACAGCAGGCCGCAGGCGCGGCCGATGCCGTCGGTGCCGCCGGTGATGATCACGGCCTTGCCGTCGAGCTTGTTCTTGAGCAGCTGCATCATGTCGCTCACTCCTCCCCTGCCCCGCCCAGGGGGGCGTCGGTGTCGGCCAGAAGCCGCGGGCCGAGGGTGGCGATGTTGTCGACGAAGGCGGCGCCGCGGTCGAGGGTCACCACCTGGCCGCCCATCGCGTCGAACATGCCGCTGCACAGCGCCAGCGTGGTGTCGGCGACCTCGTCGAGGCTGCAGGCGAAGTCGGCGAAGCGCTGGGCCAGGGCGACCTGCTGCTCGCCGAACATCGCCTTGTAGCTCTCGGTCATCACCTGGCGGGTGCGCAGGGCGTTGACGCGACAGCCGTCCTTGTACAGGTGCGTGTTCATGTAGCGCACGAAGGTCTCGAGCACCGCCTTGGCCACCGCGACGTAGTCGTAGGCCGGGTAGTGGGTGTCGGGGCCGTCGGAGGACATCGCCACCGCGTAGCTCGGGTAGCGGCCGAAGGCGCCGTGGATCGCGTGCAGATAGCCGACGAAGGGCCAGCTGCTGTACTCGAGGCTCTTGTAGAGGGCGCGGCGGGTGTGCTGCAGCGGACCCTCGCCGCGCACGACCACGCAGACGTTGGAGATGAACACGTCGATCGCGTCGTGCTCGGCCTTGATGCGCTCGAGCAGCGCCCTGGTGTCCTCGTCGCGCGAGACGTCGGCCTCGACGATCATCGGCGCGGGCCCGCCGGTCGCGCGAAACATCGCCAGCAGCTCGTCCTCGTCGGCGCTGCCCCAGCGGTGGGTGAGGATCGCCCTGGCCCCCTGGCGCGCGAAGGCGAGGCCGCACGCGAGGCCGATGCCGCGGGTGCCGCCGGTGATGAGCACCGCCTTGCCGGTGAAGTCGTGGAAGATCGAGGTCATCTCAGGTGTCCTGCCCGCGCTGGTCCGCTGCGGGGTCGGGCTGGGGCCCGGGTGCTGTCGGGTGATAGTTTTCGCGGATGCTCGCCTGCGTGGCCGGGTCTGCGAAGCAGATCTCGTGCATCATCGACTCGAGGGTGCGGGCCTCCTCGAAGGCCAGGCGACGCGGCAGACCGAGCGCCCGCTTGAGCAGCAGCAGCGCCCCGCGCGGCTTTTCGCACAGGCGGGCGGCCACGTCCAGCGCCTGGGCCTCGACCTCGGCGCGCGGCAGCACCCCGTTGACCTGGGCGCCGCGCTCGGCCAGCTCGGCGCCGCGGAAGTACTTGGCCCCGAGCATCATCTCGGCGGCCACGTAGGGGCCCACGGCGGCCTGTAGCAGCCGCGTGGTGCCCATGCCGGGGGTGAAGCCCAGGTCCATGAAGTTGCAGCCGTAGCGGCTCTCGCGGGCCATGAACACCAGGTCGCAGGCGAGCCCGAAGATCAGGCCGCCGCCGACCGCGGCGCCGGCGATGGCGGCGATGCTCGGCTGCGGCAGCTCGAGCAGGGTCCGTGTCAGCAGCAGGTCGTAGGGAGCGATCCGCCCCTCGGCCAGGCCGAGCAGCACGCTGCGGTCGCCGCCGGCCGAGAACACCCCGTCGAGGCCGCACAGCACCACGACCTTGACGTCGGCGCGGCGGCCGAGCGCGGTCAGGGCGGCGACCAGGGCGGCGACGAAGGACTGACTGAAGGCGTTCTTGCCGGCCTCGTCGCGCATGCGCAGCAGCGCCAGGCCCTCGGCGTCGACCGTCAGCTGAACCATGGGCGTGACCGTGGGCTGGCCGCTGTCTGCAGGGACATGTTCGATCATTGTGACCCCACGGGGCGATAGCGGGCGAACCAGGGCGGGGCGACGCCGGCCACGAAGCCCGCGATCGCGGCGGCGATCTCGGGGTCCTCGACGTCGGCGGTGGTGCGGGCGACGCCGGCGCTGAGGGCCTCGGCGAGCGGCAGCCCGGCGATGTCGGCGGAGAAGCGACGCAGCCGGGTGATCGCCGCGGGGTTCGAGCGAAGCAGGCGCTTGAGGCGGGCCGCGAGCACCAGCGAGAGGTCCTCGCCGATCTCGTCGACCAGGCCGATCTGCAGGGCCGCGCCGACCTCGATCTTCTCGCCGGAGAGCGCGAGCCAGCGCGCGCGGCTCGGCCCGATGCGCTCGCTGATCACCGGGAACACGACCGCGGGGATCAGCCCGAGCAGCAGCTCCGGGAGCACGAAGCTGGCGACGTTCGAGGCGATCACCATGTCACAGGCCGCGACCAGGCCGACGCCGCCGCCGGTCGCCGCGCCCCCAACGACGCACAGCGAGGGCACCCGCAGCCCGCGCAGCAGCCCCAGACAGCGCGCGAAGCCGGCGATCGCCGCG